>CAYJTB010000013.1:0-50529 GCA_964372875.1 uncultured bacterium | reverse complement strand
GACCGTCCAGACCCTTCCTTAGACGGTCCAATTGACCGGCGTATTATATTTAAATTTCGTGCCTGCGTCTATGGATAAAAATATGTCCTAACCTCTTATTTTTCCTTATAATACGTGCTTCAAAATTCTATGAAAAAGGGAACGGTTCACCGCATCCTGGCGTTGGGCTTTGGGTTTTTTGTCATTTTTGCCCTTTATTACGGGCTTCCCTATGATTTCAACGCCGATCTGCTCCGGGATGAGGCGGTAACAAGTACGGTTAGCTATTCCCAGCTTTTCCGTTTTTTATTGACTCCCACCACTCCTGCCTGGTTTTTTTACGAAAATATGGCGGAACTACGTCCCTTCATGTATGTCCTGCATAAGTTCTTTTTTGAAACCTTTGGGGCCAATCTTCCGGCGGTGCATCTGATTGTGGCGCTGGCGCACGGTCTCTTGGCGCTCGTCTTCTTTTCCGTCATCTACCGGATCACAGGACGCAAACTTTATAGCTGGCTGCTTCTTTTTCTCTACGCCAGTTTTCCGACCAACGCCGTGATGCTGGCAGGCTACGTCAGTCTTGAAATCCAGTTTCTTCTCTCAGCCTTGGAGATTCTTGCGTTGGCCGCGCTTGTTTGTCTAACCTGGAACCCTCCGCCGTCAGTTTTTAAACGCGCCTTACTTATTTTCTCCTGGTTCGCGATCACCTGGCTTGCCATCAAATGGAAATCCTCGGAAAAAATTCTCCCGTTTATTTATCTCGGGTTTTTAATTTTAACGGGCCTCAAAATCAAACAAAAAGCCGGCGCATCCTTATTAGCAGCTCTTATCCTTATGAACCTTTTTATGTTTTTACTGGCGGTTCCCTTAAAGCAAACGAAGCCGGCGCCTGTGAATGAAAATCGGAATCAGGTATTCCTCCAAAAAGAAAAACAAATGACGCGGTTTCAAATCCCGACCTTGATCGCCCGCACCCTCTCACTTCCCGGCGGAGAAAATCCCCTCCTGGCGGTTGAATTAGACGAATCGCCGAATTCTTTTACCGGAAATTTGGGCTTTTTTCTCGGATGGTTTTTTTGGCTCTCACTTTTTGGCGCACCTCTTATTTATTTTCTTAAACGCCGGTCCCTGCCCGCGGCGGATAAAGAGCAAATTAAGCTTAGATTTCATGCCGCTCTTTTGGTTTTTTTATGGTTTGCTGCGGTGGTCGCAGGTTTTGGGATGGGAAATATCGTTACAGAAGTGCGTTATCTTAATTATGCATTGGTGCCTGCTATTCTTTTACTTGCCTTCTTTCTCCGGTTCACGGAAGACTTTTTATCCCCGCAAAACCTAACCCGGAAAATTGTCCCCCTTCTTTTTTCCGCCATGTTCATTTTTACGATTATTCAGAATTTTAAATTTCTCACCAAATGGATTGGTTTTTACGGCGGAATCCAGCACACCGTCTATGAATCGGAAAAAATGATCTATCAGGATTTCTTCAAGACCTCGCCCGAACCCATGGAATTCTTAAGAAAACATGGAGAACTCGGAAAAAGAGCAACGCTTGTGACTTGGTACGATTTAAAAGAAGATTGGTTCCTAGAAGCCAGAAAGCGTCTGGAGCAAGAAAAAGTTCTCTATGTTAAATCGCGGGGTGAGCCGGATGACAAAGTGGAAAGATTCCGCCAAGAGGGTTTTAGAGTAGAAAAAAGGGCCAACTTTTCCTTTTATGATGCGAAACCGCTTTTCTTTCGTTATTCCAAACTTCTCGTTCAAACGCGGCTTAAGAAAAACAAAAATCTACAAGTCGCCCTTTATAAAGTTACTTAGTTTTTTGACAGATTAAAACCAGCCTGTTCTCTGCGCGGATGAGTTTCGAAACCGCGAGTAACACTTTTGCCGTGGATCTCACAAGCGGGCTTACCTGGTAACGATCGATATCCGTTCCTGTTTTCATTTCTTTGATAGGAACAAAACCGCACTCCTCCACCATCCTGTGTAAACTCTGTGGCGTAAAATAGAGGACATGTTCTTGGACAAAAAGAAATGAGAGCGGCTTTTTGACCATCCCGCCTGAAGCAACATACAAAGCCCTTGCCGCAAAATTAATCAGACTTTGATGGTTAGGCGTGGCCAAAAGCAGGTAACCGCCCTTTCTCACTGCCCCGAAAATCTTTTTTAATATTTCCTTAGGATGTTCCAAGTGCTCGATCACATCCCACAGGGTTACGACATCGAAACTTTCTTGATGAAGGAAGGCTTGTTCAATCGAAGTATTAAGGACATTAAACCCTTGAACCCGGTTGGCGTAGTCTGCATGTTCCTTGGCGGGCTCAAGCCCCGTGACCTTCCACCCCGCATCCTTTGCTGCCTGAAGAAATTTTCCCCGTCCGCATCCGATATCAAGTAACTCCCCCGGCGGAGTCAAAGCGCCTAAAACATCGACGCAATATTCAAAATATTTTTTTGTCTCGCTTGTTTCGAAGTTTTCGTAATAGCGGCTGAGTTTTTTATTGGCCCGGGTCATGGATTCGGCAGAGGAGTAAATCTCCGCCATCGATTCGGGTGAAACATAAGGATTGAGAAATTTAAAGTGACAGGCGCCGCACTCGGCAACTTTAACCGAACCGTCTTCAAACCAATCTTTAAATTGATTTGCGTCCTGGCCGCAGAGCGGGCAGTTCTTAAACTTCGACCACTTGAGTTCCATAGGCACCGATTATATCAACCCGATAAGAATTTTTTCCTTATTCCCTTCTCCAGCCCTCACCCTAACCCTCTCCCCGAACGGGAGAGGGAAATTCGTACTCAAGATTAAAGATTGTGCATAATTGTCCGTTATGTATCCTGTAACTCATTTAAATTAAATGAGTTATGGATTTAACTTAACTTCTTTATTGATAGATGTTTACACCACTACAAGCTTATGACAATATAAGGCCTCATGATCATCTCACGAACACCGCTTAGAATATGTTTGGGCGGCGGCGGAACCGACGTTAAGGAATATTATGAACGTCATGGCGGTTTCGTGGTAAGCGCCGCAATCAATCAATACATCTACATCGTTATCCACAAGCATTTCGAAAAAAATATCCGCCTTTGTTATTCCAAACACGAAATCGTTCAGACGTCGGATGAGGTACGCCACCCCATCGTTCACGAGGCCATGAATCTTTTTGGAATCGATTCGGGGGGCTTTGAAATCATCTCTTTCGCCGACGTACCCTCGGATACCGGACTCGCAACCTCCAGCAGTTTTACGGTGGGCCTCATCTCAGCCTTGGCAGCCTACAAAAATATTAAAATGACTAAATACGAAGTCGCCGAGATGGCGTGTCATATTGAACGCGAACTTTTGAAAGAACCCGGCGGCAAACAAGATCAATACATTGCGTCCTTCGGCGGAATCACCCGTTTCACTTTTGAAAAAGACGGCCGTGTCCTCGTCACTCCTCTTCAAATTACCAATCAATCGGTAGAATCGCTGGAACACAATATCCTTCTCTTCTTTACCGGAATCAAACGCCAATCTCCCAAAGTCCAAAAGGCCCTTGTGCGCGGTCTTAAAAAACAAACCAATACAGACAGCCTCCATAAAATCAAACGCCTCGGGATTGAGACTGAGGAAATCCTCCGGAACGGAACCATTGACCGGTACGCGGATCTTTTGCGTCACCACTGGGAGGCAAAAAAACGCCTTTCGGACGAAATCACCAACGGCCGTATCAATAAAATCTATGAACTTGCGGTAGCGAAGGGTGCGATGGGAGCCAAACTCATCGGCGCGGGCGGCGGCGGCTATTTTTTGCTCTACTGTAACGAGAAGTCAAAGAGAGAACAAATCCGTAACGCGATGCGGCAAGAAGGGCTGGAAGAATTGCACTACAGGTTTGATTTTACTGGCACCACGATTTTAGTCAACGACGCGGTTGACGCGAGACATTTGTCCAATGCCATTGTGTAAAAATCCTGAGGAGGGATTCGTGAAAACCAATCGAGAATTTATTGACCAGTTCTTATCCGAAATGAAATCGCTTGTAGATAAAATCGACCGCGACAAAATCGATCAGATCACCGAGGCGATTTATGAGACGTGGGCTCGCGGCAAACGGATGTTTCTCATGGGAAACGGCGGCTCTGCCTCGACAGCCTCTCACTTGGTGAATGATTTTGGAAAATGTACGGCGATGCCCGACCGGAAACGTTTTAAAGTTGTCGGTCTTACCGATAACACCGCGCTCATTACGGCGCTCGTCAATGACAATGGATTCGACAATCTTTATTCGGAACAGCTTCTTAATTTTATGGAGCCCGGCGACGCGCTCGTGGGTTTTAGTGCCCACGGCGGCTCGGGTAAAGACAAAGCCGGGATGTGGTCCCAGAATCTTTTGAAGGCCTACATGATCGCCAAGGAAAACGGGCTCAAGACCATCGGCTTCAGCGGCTACGATGGCGGCGTCATGAAAGAGCTTTGCGATCTCTGCTTGGTTGTTCCTGTGAATAACACTCAACACGTGGAAAATTTTCATTTGTCCGTCGGACACTTGATTTGTAACCGCTTGATTGAAAAGATCGCTGCGGCGACAGGCATCAAGCGAGAGCCCTTGGTCTGCAGCCCATAGGAATCCCAGAGGAGGAACCCGAATGAAACTGTTTATTGATACGGCGAATATCGAAGAAATCCGTGAGATTGCCCGTTGGGGTGTGATTCAAGGAGTGACCACCAACCCCAAGATATTTTCTTCAGAGGACGTCAAGGAACCTCGCTTCGCTCGGCCACCTGCCCGGGGCATGGAACCCCGGGCAGGTACTGCTCCGGTTCCCCCGGGCTTGCCCGGGGCACCCTCCGCTGTGGATTTAAAGACCCGCGTGGAAGAAATTCTGGCGGTGGTGCCAGGACCTCTCAGCATCGAGGTGACGACCAATGACCTCGATGAAATGATTGTGGAGGCCCAGCGTTTCGCCTCTTGGAGCCAGCACATTGTGGTAAAAGTCCCGATGAGTCCGGCCGGCCTCCAAGCCGTTCAAATCCTAAAACAAAAAAATATTAAGACCAATGTCACAGCCGTCATGACGGTCAATCAAGCGATGCTTGCAGCCTTGGCCGGCGCCACTTATACCAGCATCTTTTTTGCCCGCATCAATGATATTGGTTATGACGCCCGCGAAGTGGTTCTACAAGCCTCTACCCTTTTCAAACAAAGCGGCTTCACCACACAGATCATTGTAGGAAGTATCCGGGTCATGACTCAAATTAATGAAGCTGCCTTGGCGGGAGCGGATGTGATCACCGTGCCCTACAAATTTTTTAATCAACTAGCCACGCATCCCCAGACGGAAAAGACCATTCAGGAATTCCTAGACGCCTGGTCCGGCATCAAATCACCCGCTTGAATTTCGCTTGTCCCGGCATATCCCTCACAATGGATGCTTTAAGATTGTTGCTGAGACTATCATGACTTCCCCTAAAATTTCATCGGTAAGTGATGGTTGTCCTTGTTGCGCGCCTTCGAAAAAAAAGACACCCGCTGTTTTTTTGGACCGGGATGGCGTCATCAACGAAATTATTTTTCACCGAGAACTCGGGCTTCTCGAGACCCCTTTCACCGTTTCTCAATTTAAATTAAAAAAAGGCGCCGCTCGGGCCATCGGTCAAATCAACCGGATGGGCCTCAAAACGGTGGTTGTCTCAAACCAGCCCGGGGTTGCCATGCGCCATTTTTCAAAAAATACGCTTCGCAAGGTCACAGAAAAAATGTGCCGCGAGCTTTGGGCCACAAAGGCGTACCTCGACGGGATTTATTACTGCATTCATCACCCCGAGAAAGGATTCGGTTCTCTTAAGAAACGCTGCAATTGCCGCAAACCTAAGGCGGGGCTCTTCAAGCAAGCTGCTAAGGATTTCAATATTGATTTAAAAAAATCTTTTATGATCGGTGACAGTATTTTAGATGTTCAGGCGGGAAAAAGGGCGGGCTGCAAAACGTTTCTTCTCGCCCATCTTAAATGCGACCTCTGTAACTTCATGGGCCGCAAAGGAATTAAACCTGATTATTGGGTGAAGGATTTTCCCGCTGCGGTAAAAAAAATAAAAGGGCTGGCAAAGAATTCTAAGAGCTCAAGATCCGGATCGCACGTCCATACTTCATCACAAGCCGCGTAACCACCTCCAGGGCATCGGTCGCTTCCTTCCACCGGAATTTTGACTTTCCCTTGGCCCGATTCTGAAAAATAATCGGGATTTCTAGAAACGTAAAACCTTTTTTGTAGCAGCGAAAAAGCGTCTCGACGCCGATGGAATAGCCCCTCGAAAAAAACTCGTCAAACTCCAAGCTCTCGATCACTTCTTTTTTGTAACATTTATAGCCGCCGCTTAAATCATGAATTTTGGTCCCCAGGATCAGACGGTAGATCATATTGGAACACGTGCTGATGACCTTACGTGAAAGAGGCCAGCCCAAGACGCCGCCCCCCTCGACGTAACGCGAACCGATTACCACATCATAATGGCGGATAAAGGTGAGAAACTGCGGAATGAATTTTGGATGATGCGATTGGTCGCCGTCTAATTCCAAAAAGGCGTCACAGTGCATCGAAAGGCCGTATTTGAATCCCGCAATGGCGGCCGTGGCGCGGTTTCTCACTTGCCTCACCCTCACATGAAGCTTACCCGAGAATTCAGATTCTAATCGCCTGAGGATCTCCACCGTGCCGTCTTCGGAATGGTCATCCACCACGATAATTTTTATTTGATCAGCCGGGAGAAGCGAAAGGGAAAAAATTTGGCGGATGAGGGGCTCGACATTGTCTCTTTCGTTATAAGTGGCAATGATCACCCCCAGGAGCATAATATTGCCCCTCACCTTTTATCCTCTCCCCTATAAGGGGAGAGGGAATGGTGAGGGTTTTTCCAATAATCCAAAATTGATTCCAAAGTTTCCCGTATGGAATGTTTAGGCTGCCAGCCCAGTTTTTTTAATTTCCCAGGATTTCCTATGACCCGCGTCTCGTCCCCCACGCGGAATTTGGCGGGATCGATCTTAATCTTCATCCGTGAGCCTGAGATTTTGAGCATTTGATGGAGAATTTCTTTGAGGGAAGTTTCTTTACCCGTACAGAGATTGTAAGACTCTCCGACTTGCCCTCGCCGGGCCAGAATAAAAAAAGCCTGCAGGGCGTCACGGTAATCCACCACGTCGCGAATCGCAGAGAGATTACCGACCCCCAGTTCTGCCGCTTCACTCCGAGGATGGCTAAAGATTGCCTTGGCAAAATCAGAAGGGGCATCCGGCTCTTTCCTGGGTCCCATCACATAAAAGGGAATGACGCGTAAAACCGGGAGTTTAAAAGTATAGGCATAGACCCAACCCAAAAGATCTTCGCCGACTTTACTCAATGCGTAAGGATTGGACGGCCGGAAAGAAGAATTTTCATCCAGTTTAATCTGTTTGTCTTTGACAGGACCGTACTCACTGCTTGAACCCGCCACAATCACCCGGCTTTTCATCTTGAACTTCCGCAGCGCCTCAAGAAGGTGATACGTGCCAAAGATATTGGTTTGGAAAGTTTCTTCAAAACGGTTCCAAGAGCGAGTGATGTTGCTTTGACCTGCAAAATGAAAAATGACGTCGGGCTTGGATTTTTTTATAACACTTTCCACGGCCTTGGGGTTTCTGAAATCGCAAAGGAGCAGGGTGACGCCCTTAAGTGAGATTTTGTGTTGGTGATAGGTGCCGAAGACCGTTCCCTTTTTTTGAACCAGGAACTCGGCCAGGTGGGAGCCTAAAAAACCGCTACACCCGGTTACGAGATATCTTTTGGGCATCGCTTACTCGGTAGGCTTGGAGGACCAGCCGCATCGCTTCCATTCCATCTTCTGCATTCCCCAGCGGCTGTCGGCCTTCTTTGATTGCGGCGGCAAACTCCAACCACTCTAAAAACCAGGATTTGTCACCCTCGCGAAATTCGGTGGTCGTCACTTCAAAAGGTTTACCGTATCTTTTAGGACAGAAATGAAGTTTCTCCACGCCGTAGGAACCGCCCAGGCCTTCTATTTCAAAAAATCCTTCTTCTCCAAAAATTTCAAAAGAAAAAAGGTTTTTCCATTGAAGGAGCGAGGTATGAATGGAAGACACTTCGCCTTCCATAGTGCGCATCATCATAAAGGCATTGTCTTCTAAATCCCCTAAGGGCCAATATTGGGTTTGCCTGAAACATGCGATTTGATCGAATTCTCCCAGAAACCAGCGCGAGAGATCAACGGCGTGAATCCCCTGCTCCATCAAATGGCCTCCCGCGGCCTGCTTAGGATCCCCGCGCCATTCTTTTTCACGTCCCGGTTCCCCTGTGATTCCGTACCGGCAACGGGTAAAAAGAAGTTTTCCAATCTTGCCTTCATCGATTTGCCTTTTTGCCTCCAAGATTCCAGGATGATGGCGATGATTGAACCCGCACTTTAAAATTTTCTTGGTCGCTTCCGAGATTTCGATCATGCGCCCGCATTCTTCAAGCGTCCGGGCCAAAGGTTTTTCACAAAGCACATGTTTGCCTGTTTCCATGGCCAAGACCGAAATGCGTTCATGCAGATGAGGCGGCGTGCAGACAAGTATCGCGTCCAAGTCGTTTCGTTTTCCTACCCACTCCCAACCCACTTCGTGTTCACATCCAAACTGGTCGGCGAGTTTTTTGGCGTGACCCTCATGCTGAGCGGAAATCACCACAAGTCTTGTGTCAGGAAGTTTTGAAAAAACAGGGGCGCGGCGTCTTGCCTGAAGTCCCGCGCCTACGATCCCAATACGCATCACAAATTCACCTTCTCTTTCATTTGTCCCCCGCCGATTTGAATGTAGGAGAAACCAAGCTCTTCCAATTTCTGGCCATCCAAGTGATTTTTTGCATCGAGAAAAAAGTTACCCGCCATGGCCTTTTTGATCTTTGAATAATTGAGTTCTTTGTATTCCGGCCACTCAGTAAGAAGTAGGATTCCATGGCTTTGCTTCGAGGCCTCATAGGGATCCAGGAAAAATTCGAAATATTGTTCGCCGGAGTATTCGGATAAGTCTGCCTTGGGGTCGTGCGCTAGAAGGTGGGCGCCTTTGTCTTTTAATTTTTCCATGATTTCAAGGGAGGCAGAACGCCTTAAGGTGCTTGTCCCGGGCTTATAGGTCAGCCCAAAAATCGTGAGGGTTTTATCTTTGAGATTCCCCCCAAAATACTCCTCCGCCATTTTTACCACCCGGTCCGTTTGTTTTTCATTGATCTCCAGCACACTATTGAAAAGAACGGTCGGGATTCCCATTTTTTTACCCATCTCTTGCAGGACACGCAGATCGCGCGCGAGCGTTGCTCCGGCAAATCCCAAGCCGGGCCGTACCTGGGCCTTCGCTCCAATCCGGCTGTCCTTTTTAAGGATCTTAGCGATTTCTAATCCGTCCGCCCCCAGCGCGTCACAAAGATTTCCGATCTCATTGGCAAAACTGATACTGGTTGCAAAAAAAGTATTGAGCGCATGCTTGGCCATCTCTGCGGTGCGGATCGAGACAAAAAATTTCTGGGCAGAAAAAATACGGTAAAAATCCTCCGCCTTTTGGCGGGCGCGTTCTGTTCCTGATCCGATTACGATCATATCGGGCTCTTTGAAAAGCGCCAGTGCTTGACCGAGCCGCAAATTCTCCGGGCTGTAAATCACATCGATCGAAGCTTCGGGGCGCGTCTTCTCTATTTGCTTTTGCCACCGCTCACACGTGCCCACAGGTACTTGGCTATGAATAATGAGAAGCGCCTTCTCCTCTAAAAAAGGTGCAAGGGTCTCAAGGGTTTTTTCTAAGACCGCAAGATCCACCTGATCTTTTTCATCCACCGGGGTGTCGTAGGTGACCAGCACCGCTTGAGCGCCCGAGACCGCAGCCTTAAGATCCGTTTCAAATCGTAGATGCTTTAACGAGGTTTGATTTCTAATCTGCGCCTCTAAACCCGGTTCAAAAAGAGGAAGTTTATTTTGCTTTAAATTTTTGAGGAGTTCTGGATCAAAATCAGATCCCGCCACTTCATAACCCAAATCAGCGAGTCCCGCCGCTGTGACAAGCCCCAGATGCCAAAGGCCGAGGACACAAACTTTTTTCATCCCATCACCTGTATATCTGCCATGTACAGATTGCTCTTTGAGTCCAATACAGGTGATGGGATCATTTCAAAACCTCTTGCGTCAACATCCGCTTGACCGCAATGCGAACGGCTTCACCTGACGTGTGTTTGGGCTCCCAACCCAGGGCGCGGACTTTGGAGATATCCAACGCGATCTTGGCCTGATCGCCCGGCCAGCCGCGCTCTCCGCCTTTGAGTTTAATTTTGCAATCCTTGAGTCCCATTTCCTCGATCACGGCTTTCGCGATATCAAGAACCACGGTTTCATCCGGCGCACCGAGATTAAAGACGTCACAGAATCCTTCACGGTCTTTCGGCTGGGTATGATCAATGACATACTGCATTCCTTCGATACATTCTTCAGCCAACATATAACTTTTGGTTTGCGTGCCGTCACCCAGCACTTCAAGTTCCTTGGGGTGGGCACGAAGTTTTTTGATGAAATCTAAAATGGCGCCGTGACTGATCCGTCCGCTGATGATATTTCCAAACCGGAAGAGCCATGCATGGATTCCAAAAAGATGCGCGTAGGCGCTGATAAAAGCCTCGCTCCCGATCTTGCCTGCACCGTAAAGTGAGATAGGAAGTGTCGGCCCATCAACCTCACGGCGAAATCCAAAAGTTTTTTCTCCGTAAATTGCGCCCGAGGATGGAAACGATAACCGACGCACTCCTGTCTCGCGCATCGCCTCGAGGACATGATGTGTCGCAATGACGGCGTGATTAAGATCAAGGGCCGTGTCTGAAAGACCCGCAGGGATATCCGTATTACCGGCAAGGTGCCAAATGAGATTTTTTCCGCGAACCGCATCAACCAACTTGTCGTAATCCAGCACATCCGCCTCTAAGAGCTCAAGCCTTGGATGGCTTAAAAGATGTGCGATGCGATCCTTCCCCAGCTTTAAAAAATCATAAATCGTGACTTTAGCTCCTTGCTCGAGAAGGGTTTCCGTAAGGTAACTTCCCAGAAAGCCAGCACCGCCTGTGATGAGGATCTCTTGATCTGGTGAATCCATGATGGCTGGGTATGGTAATACTTCTACTTGCCTGTTTCAATGGCGACGTGAAACCTGATAAAGCGCCCAAAAGATTTTGTCCAACTGGACAAAATCTATTCAGATACCATTAATTCTTTGCCGCCGTTTGATTCTCCAGCTAGCACCTACGAATATAAGGAGTAACGCTATTCGATCTCTACTTTGCCCTGTCGCAAATCGATGGAAAGTTTCTTGCCTCGGAAGAAATCGAGTCCTAAAACGCCGTCTACCGTTGCACTGGGCGGGAGGGTATGACAGAGAATGGAAAAATCGCTTTGGATAAGATTCATAGCTTGAATTTTTTGAATGGAAACAACTGGGACGAATTCTACTCCGCTACCGGTTGTCATTTGAATGCGATTGGGTATCGCGGCGGGATCATAGCCAAGGAGGACGATGAGATCCCAATTGACCATGCAGCCTGTGGCGCCTGTGTCCAATGCCAAGCGAATCACCGTATCGCCCGAGGGACCCCAGAGTCGGGTTGGAATAATAATCAGGCCCTCTTTTGCGTCAAAATCCAGACTCACAGAACGACTACAACGTTATCAGGAAGTTTTCCAGTGTATACGACGGCTGAGTGTTTAGGCTTTAATTCCCGGGCCTTGCGGTAAACTTCGTCCCGATCCTTACTATGGAAAAGCACTTTTCCTCGCTTGATTGTCAGATCATCGGTAAGTTGTGGATCACCAATGAGTACCCATTCGGAATCGATAGTCTCTTGGATCTTTGAGAAAGATAATACCTCGTTCATCGCTTACCCCTCTTGTTTCTTAATCTTTGAGCTGTTGTAATTTTACCCTATTAAATTGTCATCCTCCACCCTTTTTCTTAGGTAGGATCGGGGCGCACTTCCTCCTTGAAATGGGGGCGCAGACCCCACTAATTCTTTGACTCTCCTGATAGCAGGAGCTAGTTTTTTATGAGGAAACCTTGAAAAGCCCGAGTTGAGATGGCAAATATTAAAAGGACTTCTTAAAAAGCTAAAGATTCAGGAACGCTCCTCCGGGGGCTGGTTTTAAGGAATAATAATTCGATCAAATGAGAAAATTGAATGCGTAAAGCAAATGAGGAGATAAAAATGGGAAAGAAAATAGTTTCTGGATTTATTTCGTTTCTGATGGTGGTTTCGGGTGCGGTCTCTCCCTTCTCCTACGCCGGAGGTGTGCCCGTTAACCAAAATCTTATTAAAACTTCTTCTATAAAATCAACTCCCGTAAAGATTCTCTTTCAAACTTATCAAAGCGTGGAAGAGACCCTGGCAAACGTCTTAGGTGTCGCTCAAGAAAAAATAAAAATTTATTCGGGTTCTAGAACCTCCACTCAAATTAAGGACAACAAAACTTATCCCATCCACACCTTTTACATCGGTATTGTAAACGAAGGGGGTAGTATTTCTTTCTATAGACAGCAACTCGCAAAATGCCCGGGAGGCGTCTGGACCGGTCAAATGCCCAACAGCCCCAGCAACGGCCCCCTCAAAACCTTTGCAAAAACTCAAGTCAACGACGCGAGCGCCTTTCAAGCCACGATAGCCTGGAAAAAAAATCTTACGCTTTCGGATGTAAAACTTGCAGGTTCACCTGCCTTAAACTCAAAAGAATCAACGTCCCAAGTCCAGAAATACACGGTCTCTGTCATTTTTGCTTCAGATCCTACTAAGGAAGCAAAAAAAATAATTGTGCAACGTACAAAAACACAAACGGGAGTTTGGCAATATCAGACATTGGATGCCACCGTAGCGCCGTCTTCAATGGATGTTAATACGGCCGTTACCCAAGCGATGTCATTGGTAGAAAAATTAGCACAAGGCCCAACCCTCACGCTCGCCGATGCTGATGCAATGCGAACGGCTCAATTAAATCTGAAGAAAGCCGTTGAAGCCATGCCCAAGGACTCGCGCGGAACATGGATAGCCTCCTTTAAAGATTATCTTTCAAAAGCAGATGCCATCATGGCCAATAAAAAACTTCGTGTGACGCTTCAAAACGGTCAGAGCCTCGATGTCGACGCCACGGATCTTGTCACCAGAATTTACCGGCATTATAAGTTCATGGACACCACGAGCGGCGTGATTGACCTCGACCGTTTTGTAGGAATTCAGGCCAAGGATCTCGATGGACTCGAAACCGCATCGGTTTATTTCCAAAATCGCCAGATTGATTCTGTTTCTGGTCTTCCCGTACTCGGTGTTTATTCTCCTAACGGACATTTGCAGCTCGTGAATACACTTGTCCGCCATTTTGGAGTGGCCGATGACGGCATCCTAGGCTATATCGATGGGACGCGTCCGCTCATTGACGAAGCTCAAAAAGTCATGAGTAACATGTCCGCACAATATTCCGTCACTCTCCCGAGTGGCAAACTAACGATCAGTGCAATCGTCAAGGCTCTTAATGATCTTAATACGCTCAATCAAGCCTTAAAAAAGAATCTTCTCGCTGTCATCAATCAATACACAGGCGAAGATGTTTACAAAGAACAGATGCGTGGTTCTATTTCACAAATCGTGAACGATTACCAGAATGGGAAATACAACAAACTTTGGAAGCAATTGCGGCCCTGGAATGTTTGGCAGGCTACCAATGATCCCCCGGCGTCGCTTTTAGGAAAGCTTGCGGCAACTTATACTGTGAATGGAAAACAAATCACCGTCTCGCCAAGTGAGCTTGAACAATTTCAGAATAATCTCCCCGGGGATGCGCAAACATTTTTGAATTATCCTGGAATTAAAGATCAAATTTCAATGGGAGACTTATTAAACGCCGGCCTTATTCCTGATGTCTCCTATAATGCCTTGAGCTATGTCAATCTTTCAGCATCAAACCCGTCTTCTCAGACTTCGTCTACGGATAACTTTGTTTTTTCTTATCCGGCACGAAGATTTCAGCTCCTGCCGCTTCTTTTAAATCTTTACCCTGAAGTCATTCGACCGGACGGCACCGTCGATATCGCGCAGCTTGTAGAAAAAATCCTTATTACCCAGGAAATGAAAGACGCCTTAAAACGATCGGCCGACATCATCAACGGCAAACTTCAAGAACTCGCCCTCTTCGGGCAAAAACCCGCACTCACCATGGAGGATTACCAGCAGATGAAGCAGCTTTTGGTATCGGCAAGAGAGGAAGCTTATGCGCTTCTTGATCCTTTTGTTAAAGATCAAAAAAATTGGCAGGTGACGAATTTACTTAGCCAAAAATTCCAAGCGATACTCAATCCTCTCTTTGCAAAATTCGGGTCCCTATTGTCCCAAGCAAAAGTTTCAGCGAATATAAACGGCTCAAACGTGGTCTTTGATCCTAGAACCATTCAAAGTCGTGCCCTTGATGCCGTATTAGAAGCCACTTCGATTAGGATTGGAGATTCCTTTGTACGCAATCAATACCTTCGCTTGGCAGGGCTGGATAAAGACATGCTTAAGGGACTTTGGAACTCGGGAGAACTTCAAGGTCTCACTTCAGTGTACAGCTATGGCATGAATAGTTTTATCCGAACCCCGGTTGAGAAAAATCAAACTTTCGATCCAAGAGAGATTCTTTATGTCCTCATCCCCCGCATCGTAGAGAAATTTCAAACCATCGACTCAAATGCATTGATGAGCGCACTCCTTGGAACGGTCCAGCCTCCTGTTCCGGTAGGACAAAGCCTGGAAGTTGTTCTCCATCATTTGGCACAAGGATTAAGTGATGATGCCTTGCGTAAAATGAAATCAGTGCAAGGCGCTTCTTTAGAAAGACTTCTGAAACTCAAGTCTATTTTCGTGGATCTGAATCAATCTCTGGGAAATCAGATTCAGCCTTATCTTACGCAACTTTCAAAAGCAGAGTGCCAGCAGATCGAATGGATGGTTAATCGCCTCCTATATTCTTACAGCAATCTACCCACGACCGTAGGAGATTATTTTCAAACAGCTACTAACACCAGTGCAAATCTAGCGATCAATATGAGAGGAGTAATGATTCCGGTCAATTACGGCGGTATCCTTGGGATCGACAGATTCCCTAGTTCCAAAGATTACGATCAAGAACTTTTCGTGGGGGTTCTCCCAAGCGATTTTGATTCAGCCGAAACTTCGAACGAGACCTCTTACACCCGGTACCAAACCCAACCTGATGAAAACTCCTCGCCCAATCCTTATCTAAGCAATCTTGGCAGAATCCAACTGGTCGTAAAAATCGTGGACCGGCTTTTAAAAGGCGGCACACCTGACGGTGTCACGGATCCTGATGTGAAAAAGATCTTCATCAAGCAAAACAACGGCGGATGGACCATGGACGTAGAGGAATTCAGGATGTACGTTAAAGGCGTACGCGTGATGCAAGCCGCAACAATCGCCGGGGCTACCGATATCGCAAAGAATGCTAAAACAGATATCGAAGCTGCCCGCAAAGACACTTATACGATTGCAGACATCGAAGCCATTCACAAAATCGCCGCCGATGCACGTAAAGCCATTCTCGCACTCCTTAAGAAAAAAGCTGAGAGATACGAAGACAAGGACGTGAATGTCCTTGAAAAACCTCTTCAACAAATTTTTCAAGACAACACCTTCAAAACTTTTGTTTCGGTGGTCGGCCAAGGCAAACTCGTGGCAATGGTCGATGGAAATCAAGTGGTGATTCCTGCCAAATCCATCGCGGAAGGGCTTATCAATTTCCTCAAGCAGCAATTCGGTGATTCGGTGGCCGCCCATAGCTTCAGTTATTTTTACGCACTTTCCATGGGCGACATCCGCAGTTTCCACAAAATGGAACAATACCTGGGCGAGCAAACGATCGCGCTCCCCCGCAATACCACCCAAGTCGAGATCATTTCACAATTGTCCGAGCTCGGATACATGCAGATGATCTCGATGCTTGTCACTCGCTATGGCAAAGACGTCCTTGTCAATGGCCAAGTCAACCTGGGCAAACTCATCGCTCTGATGACCGACCGTAAACGTGCGGTGACGCTCATTAAAGATCGGGCCTTGGAAATTTTCAACGCTCGCCAGAACGAACTGGAGCCCTTGGACAAACCGCTCAATATGGAAGCGCTCGATAAGATTTCTAAAGTTATGGAAGGCGCAAAAATGGATTGGGTGACCTTGATGAATGATTTTGCCACGGGCAAACCCGATGCGGAAGCACTCTCCAAAGAATTTGAAACGGTCATCGACACTCACTATGAAGCGTTAAAGAAAACGCGCGATTCGATCATGTCATCTCAACCTTTTATCTACAAAGTAACAATCGATGGCGAGGAACGTGAAATTTCATTTCGTTTTGACGCGACAACCGTGGGACGTTTTTCCGCCTTCATTGAGCAATACGCGATCGACCATCCGGGAAATCCTGACCAATGGACCAACAACAATAATTATTATCCTCCCATGCTCAGGGAATCAGACACCAGCTTCCCCCGTCCGTGGATTTGGCAGCCCCGGTATAACTTTGATCCCAAAGCTCATTTAACAAATTTTGGGATGCAAATGCTTTTTGCAAGGCTCGCCGTCAAATTTTTGGAATTCGTCGTTTCTCAAGACCAATTTGATATGAATCTTTTTATGCAGGAACTTCTCTTAAAGGATTCCGACCGCGTCAGCCGGCGCCTTGATAAGTTTAAGGACATTCGAATGCCTGAAGTAAAAAATTTCTTAGACGGAATCCGTGACTCCGGCGGAGTCATTCCTATTGAAAAAGTTGGTGATGTCAGCACCTATTTCGAAAAATTGAAGAATGAAATCCAAGGGATGCTTGGAGAGGCGGGGTATGACGAAAATCTTTCGTCCAAGGTACAAAAAATTTGGGACGAATTCATAAAAGTTTACGAGGATAACCTATTTAAGGGGTCTTTGAGTCTCATCATTGACGGTAAAAGGTACGTGTTTAATCCGAGCGAGCTCGATGATGTCTTAGTGAAGATCTACGGCGATGGGGTAAAACTCCCGGCGCCCTTGGAAGCCTGGTTGAGGGAATTAAAAACCATGATCGAAAAAGGAGAATCGAGTTGGACGTACGATTCTTTTAAAATAATCTACCGCTTCTATCCTATGGACGGCATGGGAATCCGATCCAATTCAGCAACGAATGATGTCCAAATTGACACCACCAACCCTGGATCAGTCTCGGGCAAAGCGCGCCTGGCCGACCTTATTATGATTCCGGCGATTACATCGAAAGAACTCGTAGGTCTCGATGTCGCTGAAAAAGATAAACTCAAAATCACCGCGATGAACCCTGCAAAACTTCTAGGTCTTTTAGATGTGCGGGCGATCACCCCAGGAAGCGGTGTGGATGCGGGCGGTCTGATGGCTTCATCGAGTCAGATGAGGGCAGAGGACAGAGCTTGCTGTACGGACTGGAATCTGTTGACCTGGAAATCCCAACGATTCCGGATGTTTGAACTCATTCCCGAACTCATTAAGAAAATTGGTGCAAGATTGATTGCAACCTTACAAGGAAAAATCGATTCCGATCTCTTCCGAGAGGCCCTTAAAAGGTAAGAATAAAACGCAAAAAGGAGCTACTAGCAAAACAATGAAGAATACAAAAAAAATTCTTGCAGGCTTTGTAACATTTCTAATGGTGGTTTCCGCCACGGCCTCTTCCCTCTCCTACGCCGGGGGTGTGCCCGCTAACCAAGATCTTTTAAAACCTTCTATTAAATCCGAGCCCGTTCCGCCTGAAGTCCTCCTAAAAACTTACGCAACTCCTGAAAAGGCCCTTGCTGCGGCACTGGGAACCACGGAAGAAAAAATTGATATTTTCTCGACGGTTAGGGGTTCCATACAAACTTACAGAGGAAAGGCTTATACCCTTTACGCTTACTCCTTCGGCGTGAGAAGCAACGATGGGCTCTCTTTTTTTAAACAGCAGATGGCAAAGTGCGCAGATGGCAGCTGGACCACGCAACAGCCGAACAATCCGAAGACAAACTTTCCCGCTAAAACCCAGTTAACGGACAACAGCACGTTCCGGGAAACCATCGCCGAGATGAGCAACCGGGGTTTTAACGATGTCCAGTTAAAGGGCTCACCCATTTACATTAAAGATGGTTCCGTCGTGGGAAAAGAAGAGAAATACAAGGTTTCCTATACCCTGCCCGAGACAAAAGATTCTATGACAGTAACTGTCTTACGCAGAAGGACCACAAAACAGCCTTGGCAATATCAAATATTAAAACTCCCAACGCAGAACGCGGTATTAACAGAACAGGAAAGAAAGTTATTGAATGGTTTAACCTTGTTAAAACTAAATCAAGTAACCACAGAAGGCTCCCAAATAGTACTCAAACTTCAATCGTTCAGTGCACCCGGCAAGGTCAACGTTACGTTCTCAAACAGACCGGCGTGTCTTTTCGCAACACCCAAATGTCTGATCGTAGAACCGCCTCCGGTTCATTTCACCATTGAAGTAAGCTCGATCAATACCCTTGCGGTTCCTGTCATTGACCTCGATAAAATCCAAGAAGGTCAAACCATTTCTGTAGGTTTTAACTCCGGCCTTACGATCCTCATGAAAAAACCCAATCAAACGATTCTGGCGATTTCTGAAGATAAACCGAGCACAACAACTACAAGCTACAAAACCGTCGAAGAGGCGCTGGCGGCGTTTGAAGCCAAACGAAACAGCACGGAAAACGAAGCGAAGGATATTGTGATTTATCAAAAAGATGAACATGTTCTATGTGTTGACGGAATCAATTTCGGCTGGTGCGGCCAAATGGTTTTTTATTCCGTCATGGACAAAAAAGATAACACGCGCCATTATCACACGGGATTTGTCAACGAACGGCCTGAAGATAAAACGTGGCAAGTGATTGAACAAAAGCAAGCCTTCGCACAGGCAAAGCCCGAACAAGCCTTTAAGGCCGAGGCGTTTCATGCACTTTCTAAGCTGTCCGGTTACCAAGGGCTTAAGTTTGCTGATGTCACTTTACATGACCTCAAACTTCTTCCTACGCTTCAACCTGAAGGAAATGAGCTGTATAGTTTTTCTTTAAATATCGCTCAGTGTCCCGCCGTGGGAATGGGGCCTTGCCGATTGACACGACTGTTGGCTCAAGGTAATCGTTCACTCAAAGAAGGCGAATGGCACTACCAGATCACGAGTCTCTTGTCAGCACCGCCTGAAGTAAGTTATAAAACCATGGAAGAAGCGATTGTTGCATCGCAGCCAAACGTAACGATCGATAAAGTGGCAGTTTATTCCAAGAAAGAAATGCCCGGCTCCGACAATCCGTGGACTCAAGACCGTAAAATCTTCCAATCGCTTTTTTCATGGAAGGCCAAAGACTCGCAAGACATGCATTATGTGCAAGGCACATTCACCCAATATTCCGACGGCACCTGGACCTTAGGCGAATTTGGACCCGCTGACGAGAGATCCGCTTTCCAGGCCGCGGGGTTTGAAATGCTCAAGGCTAGTCGTCCTGACCTTACTTTCGGACAAGTGAAAATATCCGACCTTGTGAAATTGGAATCATCGGTCGATACCCAAAACTATAATCTTACTTATCAAATCGGCGATGCTTCGATGGAAGCCATGGGAACTCGAAGAGGTGATGTTTATGTAATATTCATTAGAGCGCTCCCCATAATCATTCCTCTACCCAATGCCATCATCAATCAAATATATGCGATGACGGGACAATACGTGTGGCCTGAGCAAATCATTGAAGTAAAAACCGAATTCAGCATTTGTAATGTGAGGACGCATGAGGTGATAAACCCGCAAACTTGCTACGGAAAGATCACGTTTGGGATCAAGACAGTAACCGATGCCGGAACGACCTTAAAATTTTACCAAGGAACGGTAAGACGCGACACCTACACCGAACCTCGAGGGGACAGTTTTAAAGTGTTTGATCTTAAATCCACCGGCTCGCGGGAGATCTTTCGGGCGAGTTCGTCTATCTTCAGCACCCAGGAGCATCCCGGCTCTTCTATAAGTGTTGAAATCACAGCAGATTACGCGCCTGTTGGCCCTGCGCCCAATTACAACCCCACGCGTCTTGTAGTTATTCCCCTTGAAGGCGACACACGCGAGCCAAAGATTTTTGAACACGTCGTAAAACTTGGCTGGGGCGATGCGGAGCCGGCGGATCCAAGCCTACGTTATGAGAATAGAAAAGCCGCACTCTTAGCAACCGGATATAAACTCGTAGCTGAAGTCTGGCGAACGGATCATATGGGCGGCACCGGGTACTTCGTTAAAGTTTAACGACAATCCAGGCTCCCATGGTAAGAAGAATCGAAAACACCGATAGCACCCACAAACTATTTTTATGCTTTTCTTCGTAGAACAATTCGATCCTCCCGTCTAAACCTGAGATCGGAACGGCCTTCAAACAATTTCCGAGAGGAATGGGGCTGCCGATTTTGTTACCATCCCTGAATTTCCAGCCCGGATAATTTTGCTCGCTCACAATCGCGTAACCCTTTTTTAATCCGGAAACATCGAGCGTGATTCTGCCTTCGCTTTTCGAAAAGAATATGTCATTCCGAGGGCGAAGCCCGAAGAATCTAAGATCCTTCGGCCCTTTGGGCCTCAGGATGACGGGAGAGTTGATATTTTCAACCCAAAACGCCTTTGGCCAGGCGTTTTTATTTCGGTAAAGAATAACCTTATCCTCGCCCACTTTTTCCCAGCCATCTTTCTCGATAGCCACATTGGAGAAAATATATTTTACGTTGAGCCGGTCCAAAAGATGGGCTTTGGTTGCGAGCGCTTCAAAGGTTGACGGATTCTGAAAAAGCGAGTCATCGACTCCTCCCAATCCCCCAAGGAATTTCTTATAATCGGAGAAAGCAAAAGGAGAATAAATCCCGGTGTCTGCAATTCCCAAAAGCATATTCTTGTTTGGAATCAGAGGAAAAGAATCAAGTTTAAGCGGGTTCGTATTGAATTCGTGAATTCGAAAGGCGTTCTTATCCTTTAAGATCGCTTCAACCAGAGAAGACCGGATGTTCACTTTATCGTAAGGTTCCAAATCGGTCCGCGTGTTGATCTTCGTATAAAAATATAAATCCAGGAAAAGGAGCGCGCAAAGCGCCACGTAAATTTTACCCTTATCTTTTCCCTTCATGACAGGAAGGGAGATTCCCGCCATCAAAAGAAAAAGCAGAATAGGCTGCCAGGTTTCTTTGGCCTTGAGCGTGGTAATTTCTAGAAAGTAATCGTAATAAAGATGAAGCCTATCGAGATAGGTCTCGAGCGAATGCGGATGATAAGGCTTGGCGTAGATCTGCCCTTTGACATAACCTTCCATCATTTTTAAGAGAGGCCCTTTGTAAACTCGCGCCGCCAGATGCCCTGCGCCGATTGTCACGACCATCAAAAGAAAAAAACTTAAAATTGTGATGGCGGTTTTTCTTAATGTTTTCTCACCACTTTGTTCCTGAAGGAATTTATCCAGCCCGAACGCTGCAAGGACCGCCAACGAAAAGGAAGAGAAGAATAGAAATTTGGACGGAATTCTAAAGAAGTAAATCTTAAAAAGCTTTACCCCCAAAACATAAAAAGGATTGTATTTTCCTAAGGCAAGTGCCACTGAAATAATCAAAATCCAAAGCCAGGTTTTTTCCAGCGGCGATTTTTTAGTCAGCGCACTCCAAACTACAAACCATAAGCCTAATATTCCTGCGTAAACTCCTCCTTTCCACAAACCTGTCCAGGCCGGAAAAAGTGGTGTCATAAGAAAAAAAGGTGAAACCGAACCCATGTAGGCAAGGGGCTCAAGAGCCTCCGCGCGCGCCGAATACGCGCTTAATCGAATGGAAGGGATCCATTGAATCGCGGAAATCCCGAGACCGAGAAGCAGTGCAAGAAGGAAGGAAAGAACAGCTGACATAGCGTCATTCTGAGGACGGAAGGGCCTCAGGATGACGGTTTTGTTAGTCATTCTTAATAGAAAATAAATAGCAGTGAAAGCCACACAATAAATGGCGACTTGCAAATAGCCGGCGAAAACTTGGAAGGCAATGACAAAGGCAAGGATTGCAGCATCCCGCCCGTTAAATTTTTGTGTCAATCCTTCCACAGTGAAAAGCGACAACGCAAACCACACACTCACCCGCTGGGACGTGATGTTATAGAAAAATCCTCCCTCGCAGGAACCAAAAAGGAAAATAAGCGTGGCAAAAAAAGCGGCTTCAGAGGAAATTTTGATTCGCTTGAGATAGAGATAAAAGAAAACGGCGCCGAGAGCAAAATGAAAAAGGACTTCGTAGTTGTAGGCAAATTTAAGAGGCAGTAGAAAAAGAAAGACGATATTGGGCGGATAAAACGCCCCGATCTGTCCCTCCGCTAAAAGAGGAAACCCGCTTTGGATCTGGGAGGTCCACCACGGCAGGCTAAAATGACGCAGCGAATCCTGTAGAAATTTGGCCCAGGGGTAATGCTGGATTAAATGGTCGCCGCTTAAAAAGGCTTTTTGGAGGAAGGCAACGTCCCAGAAAATAATCAGAATGGTGGTAAAGAGGAGGCCGAGATACTGAAAGTCGCGACGATTGAGACTCAACCGAAAGCGACTTTGAACCCGTTCTTTAGGAGCCATTCCCAGCGAAAGTAAAATTCCCGGTAAGCCTTCTGCTTGTATTGAAGGAGGGTCTCCCTCCCGATATTGTCGAGCCGCAAAACAGGATGATACGTGGTGTACTGCGTCCAGTCGTAGGTCGTGATGCGGTCTTTAACTTGATCGAAGTATTTGGTCCCTGGGTAAGGCGTCATGATGTCAAATTGGGCGAGAAAGGGATTGAGTTTCTTCGCATAATCAATCGTGCGCTGCATGGTTTCGGGCGTGTCCTGAATAAAACCCAAGATAAAAAATCCGTAGACCTTGATCCCCAGCCTCTTGCAGGTCTTGACGATTTTTCCCTGGTGACTTTCCAGAATGGGCTTTCGTCCGTTTTTCTTTACAATATCATCCACCGGAGATTCAATCCCTAAGTGAATAGCATCCAGTCCTGTCCTTGCCAGAAGTTCTAAAAGTTCTTCTGTCAGGCAATCGGTGCGTGTCTCACAACTGAATTTGAGTTTGATCCCGCGGCGCAGGATTTCTTCGCAAATCTCGGTGGTCCTTTTTTTATTGATGGAAAAGATGATGTCGCGGAAAACAATGCTTCTGGCCCCGAAATTTTTCTGGAGGTACTGCATCTCATCCGCCACATATTTCGCCCCGGTCCCCCGGAATTTAGGCGTCTGCACGACCATGTACGGACAATAGGCGCAATCGAAAGAACAGCCGCGGCTTGTCAGCATGGGAATGACCGGACTTTTGCGGTGCGCGGGCCAATAAAGAAACCGGTCCACAGGAAAACCTCTCCAATCCGGAAATGGAAGTGACTCCAAATCCTCGATCAGTTTTGACATGACGACGCCCTGGGGCTCCAGGCCCTGTTCAGCAATTTGAAGGGCCGCTGACTCGGGCTCGCCCGCCAAAATAAAATCCGCGCCGCCGTCTAGAAAAATCGCAGGCTTGGCCGTAGCAAAGCCTCCGATAAAACCGATTCTTGCCTTGGGATTTTTTTTCTTAACTTGACGTGCAAACGTAAGCTCTTCGCCGTGCCCTACGATGGAAGACGCTAAGATGACGAGCTCCTCGTCTTGGGGAAAGGATTCGTAATAATTAACTTCGTGGCCTGCCTTACGAAAAATGGCGGAGAGATAACCCAGATGAAGAACCGGGGTTTTTACTTTATTTCGCTTGAGAAACCCGTAGGCCTTGGCAAAGAGCCCTTCCCCTTGCATCGCATTGCCGAACGTCCCGGCAACGTCCTTATTGTGGCAGCCTTTGTTGCTTTCCTTTAAATCGATAAGCGCGACTTTCATTTAAATACGGTAGAGCGAATAATCGACTTCCCGACCGTTCCTTTCCTGAAATTTTGAATGGTGAAGTTCTGCCACTTTGCGGTCCCGGTGCGCCGCCCGAATCCACTCTTGAGCACCTTTGGTTTGCTTCTTTCCAAATTGAGAAGTCAAAATATGCGTAAAGCCGTCCTGCTTTAGATATTCGATCGCCTCGTCCCCATTGTGGGCTTGCCCGTATTTAGCATTCGCGCGATAACCGCTTTCGCGGACTAAGGTTCGGTCAAAATAAAACATCCGGACCTCTTCGGCGTTCAGTATTTTAGCATCGCGAGGCAGATTTTCATTAACAAATTTGGCCATCGGGTAACTCCTCTCCCGTTTCAAAAGAAAGGCTTCTTTGGTTTCGCGGCCGGAAAAAATAGCCCACGCTTCTCTCGTATGAAATAGAAGCATGGCAGTATTCAATAGGAAGACGGCGGCAAGAAAAAAGATGAGTACGGGATTCTTTTTGCCTTGCCGATTTGAAAGATGCATGCCGCTCGTAACTAAGAGGGCAAGAAAAGGCAGGGCGGGATAAAAAAATCGCGAGACTTGGGCAAGCCAAAACCACGACAACGTAAAAACGAAGGCGTAAATTCCAAGAGATATTCTTATCTTTCGCCATGAGCCCCGGAATAAATAAGGTAAAAACACAAGCCAGGCCGGGCCGATCTGCTCCGCCCATCCATCGAAACGCACCGGAAAGAAGGTTAAACGGAAGGGCAATAAGATGGCGCTGAAGTAAGATTTACCCATTCCCACCCTGTGACCATATTCCTCTACGCCGAATCCGCTGCTTGCCATGACACCGGATAATCCAAAGAAACGGTTAAAGTAAGGATAAAAGGGGTTCCCGTATGCTTGGTGGGCCTTCAGGTACCAATAACCTCCCGCCAAGATCGTGACGATTCCAAGAATCCCCAGCCAGAGGATCGTACGCGATGTCTTCCATTCTGATTTATGGGCAAGGTAAAGAAAGACTGCCAAGGTCGAGAAGATGGAAATTGCCGCCAAGTATTTGATCCCTAGGATCACCCCGAGATAAATAAAAGATAAAAAAAACCACCCCTTCTTTTGCGCTGAAAAACCGGCGGCCAATGCATAAAAACTAAGAAACCCGTAAGAGGACCATGCAACATCTACCAAGGCACCCCGCATTTCATTAAAAATCCCGGGGGTAAGTAAAATAAAAAGCCCGGCTACGATCCCCCAACGCCTCGACCCAAAAAATCGCCTGAAAAAACCCGCAACCGCAAGCGCTAAGAGAACACCCAAGCTCCAGCTAAGAAGCAGAGCGAGCGTTTCATCCTTTAAGGCAAGACCGAGTGTGAAAAGCATCTCCGTAAAGAAAGGAAAGAGTGAATTTACATCGCTGGGGATCCAACCGATGCGGTGCATTGCCAGAAATTCGCGGGGAGTGCTGAGGTGGTAGGCAAGGCTATCCGTATCAAAAAGAGGAACAAAACATCCTAAACCGATTGCCAAGGCCACAAGCCAGAAAATAATTTCAAGCCAAACTGTCCTCGGTTCGCCTGAACTGTTTTTCTGTTTTGTCCTGCTTAACAAATGAGGAATTCGAAAGAGACCTGCGAGATTCAGCAAAGCGAGGCTTCCTAACAGTGGTTTTTTAGCAAGCATCCCAAAGATCCCCACACCTAGAACCAAATAGGCAAGCATGCCAAGCCCAAGACCGTAGCTAAAAAGGAGTTCTTCCTCCAAATCGTTAAACCGACACCCGAAGAGGCGAAGCACGTGGCTGCCCGTAAGAATGGCTGTCGTCACAAGGATAAAAAAGATCGCTAGTGACAGAATCATTGATGAAACCTCGCCCGGATCACGGTCCAGAAATAAAAACTCATCGTCGCACCGGCCCAAACCGTGAAAAAAAGATTAAACCACTTTTCTTTTAATTCATTCATTGAGTTTGTAGATCTCAATGGGCTGGCCGTTTCTTTCGCGGGCTATGAGATCTTTCCATAGAAAGGGCCCGCCCGTCAGAGGTTGATCGTCGATCGGATAGATTTGGTTGGAATCCCGGTAAGGGCTAAAACGCTTCACAAGATTAGCTCTCTGCTTTAACTGTTCATAAAATGCAGTGCGTTCAATCCCGCCTTTTACCATGGTCACAAAGACATATTGGACGTCGTCCGCTTCCAGCGCATTGAGATCGTAAAGGGCCTTGGGACTTTCAAAAAGAAACCCGGAGTCTGTCACGGACCTTGAGAGGAAATAGAGTTCATAACCCTTTTGATTGCTGGAAAGCAAGGATTGAAGCCGCCTCTCTTGCGCTTTAGAAAATTGACCCGGCGGGGCTTCAAAAAGTTTTTCACCGAGTTGTTGTTTCGAAAAACCAAGCCTGGGCTGGTAAAACGACCAGTCGAGCGCAATTTTTGATCCTTCAGGAATTTCTTCTTCTACCCATTCTTTGGCAAGGGTCCTCGCATCTTTCTTGAGAAAAAGCAGGTCCGAGACAACCGATTTTGCAAGTGACGGTGCCGCAATCAAGAGAACCAAGACAACCAAGGCCTTTTGTCTCCCGGGTTCCGGGAACCTGCCTGAAAGGCGAACCAAAAAATCCGCGGTAAAGAAAAGAAAAAAAGGAATCAGGGGAAGGACGTAGCGGTCATAAGGCTGGCTTCTAAAAACCAAAACGAGATAGTAGCCCATCACGAACGAAAGAAGAACGAGCCGTTTTTTCTCCCTCTCAAAAAGGGCCGCGAGAATCCCAAGGAGCCCGAAGATCCAAATGAATATTCCCACGCCTTCTTTTAGCGAATAAAACAGAGGATGAAAATATCCGACAAATCCTGATGCTTGGCCCTGCATGAGCGTCTCCCGCCGGAATGTTTCATAGTCAAGCCAAGTAAAGGGATTGAGCAGGCTGTAAATTAAAAAAGCGGTTAATCCTGCCAGCCCCCAGCCGGTCAGTGTGTTCTTTTTTTCTTTGGCGGCAAGGCCCGCTGCCAAATAAGGAACCGCAACAAAAATCCCATTGTATTTGACTGCGGTTGCCAGTCCTATTAAGGCCCCGGCCAAAACATGATTTTTTTTAGTCCCTTCTCCTTCTGTAATTTTTAAGATTGGAAAAAACGAAAGGATAAGGACGAAAACGAGCGGAATGTCCGTGTAGACATAATGAGAATCCCTTACGTGAAGAAAACAAATAGCCAAAAAGAAGGATCCGATCAAAGCGTGCGTCTTGGAAAAAAAACGGCGAAGGAGACGGCATAAGAGATAAAGAGAGGCGGTTCCAACCAATACACCCAAAAGGATGCGGGCCAGGAGATAAAAAAATGTGGGGTTTTGGAAAAAGAGATTCTCAAAATCTGACACGGATTTAAAAATACCAACGCCCTTTCCCATTAAATAAGAAAGGCCGTAAAAAACGAAAAGGACGTAGCTGGTCAAAGGCGGGATTTTAAAAAAATGAGGGTTTGGGTCCCCTGTTCCGTAGGCCAAGGCGTGATTGACGACAATCGGCTCATCCGCATGATAAAAATAAGGAAGACCAAACCCAACGCCCGCGATCCTTAAAAAAAATCCCAGAGCGAGAATCCAAAGACAAAGATTTTTTTTCAACGGTGAATCCAGGGGATTCGAAAAATATCCACAAACATCAAAAAAGAATCTTTGAGAATATGGACCCGGCTCGAGGGAGAGTTTCTCCACACGACCGGCACTTCGGCAATTTTGAATCCCCTCTTTTGTGCCAGATACATGATCTCCGCGTCAAAAGAAAAGCCCTTGAGTTTTTGGGCGTTAAAAAGCTTCCATGCCGTATCACACCGGAAACATTTGAAACCGCACTGGGAATCACGGATCTGCTTAAAAGATGCTAAGCGAGCGATGCGGTTAAAGATTTTTCCCATGGATTGACGGAAAAAATTCTGAGGAACTTCCACTTGAGACGCGGCAAGCCCCCGGGAACCGATGGCCACATCAAAACCGTCTTGGAGCTTCACTAAGAGTTTTTCGACCTCCTCGATGGGCGTTGAAAGATCAGCATCGGTAAAGAGAATATAAAGCGCCCGCGACTGGAGCATCCCCCGCTTTACGGCCTCGCCCTTTCCTTCATGACAGGGATTTTGCAAGACCTTATGAGGCGGGGCGGCCAGTTTCTCCTCCGCTAATTTAACGGTGCCGTCCGTACTTCCATCATCACTCACCAGAATTTCCCAGGAATAATTTTGGCGCCGGAGGTAGGAAAGAATTTTATCGAGTGTAAGACTGAGGCGCTTTTCCTCGTTGTAACAAGGAATGACCACGGAGAGAAAAAGATCACTCATGCCGGCTGATATTTCTTAAACCATTCGTGAAGCACGAGAAGCCCCCAGATTTTGAAACTGTTGTTTCTGGTTCCTCGAAAATGTTCGCCTAGAAGCGTTTGAAGGGAGGCCTTATCAAAGACCTCGTAAAAAGATTTCGAGTCCTCCTGGAATCTTTGGGTTAAAAAGTCCTTTAAGGGGTAACGAAACCACGACGCAAAAGGCAGGTGCCAGCCTGCCTTTTTCCGGGTAATCACCTCATCGGGTAAAAGACCTCGCATCACTTTTTTCAAAAGGTATTTGGTCTCGTGACCTTTAAATTTAATAGACGCTGGTACGGTCATTAAGAATTCTACAAGTTCTTGATCCAGGTACGGCACGCGCGCCTCGAGTGAATGCGCCATGCTCATCGAATCGACCTTGTGCAGATTATTTCCGGCCAGCCACACACGCAGGTCAGCATAAAGACACTGGTTGGTGAATTCCAGTTCTGACGCGTCTTCGTAATGCCTGTGGTAAATCGAATAACTATCCGACCCGTTTAAGAGTGGTTTTAAAGAACCGGCCAAGAGCCTCTTTTTTTCGTCATCGGAAAAAATAGTACGCCACCAAAAATGCGCCTTGGCACGCCCGAATTGCGCACCCTCCATAAATTTTTTTACCTTGTAATCAAAACTCAGTTTCGAGGTGGAAGACGGCAAAAGTTTGGTAAGAGGTTCGAGGAGGCCTTTGCGAATAAACGTAGGAAAGCTTTGGTACCATGCCAGATACCGGTTCGCATGATACGTCGGATAACCCACGAAAATTTCATCCGCCCCGTCTCCCGAGAGCGCCACGGTCACCGATTGTCTCGCGAGGCTTGAGAGTTGAAATAAAGCAAGTGCGGCCGGATCTGCCAAAGGCTGATCAAGCTGGCTCACCAGCGCCTCCAATAGTCCTGGGATTTCGGCGGGCTTCACAAAAATCTCATGATGACGCGTGCCGAAATAGTTTGCTACTCTCCGGGCGTAAGGTGATTCATCATAGGATTCTTCTTCAAACCCTACGGAAAAGGTTTCAAGTGAGCCTTGGCGGCATTCTTTTACGAGGGCCACGAGTGAACTTGAATCAAGACCGCCGCTTAAAAAAGCACCCACCGGGACATCCGCTACCAACTGACTTGCCACGGACTCTCTTAAAAGGAAACGCGTCTTTTCAACAATCTCATTCTCCGAGAGGTCTTTTCTCTCTTGAAGCACGGGATTCCAAAAACGCTCTTCGCGTAGAGAGCCGTCTTTGATCGTCAGCGAATGCCCCCCTTCCAACTGCCGGATGCCGTCAAAGAGCGTCCAGGGTGACGGAAGATAATTAAACGAAAGGAAATGGCTCACCGCCTCCAGATCAAGGGCGGGAGTGACGCCAGGAAATTTCAAAATGGCTTTAGGCTCGGAGGCAAAAACAAAAGTGTCGCTATCTTGGTAATAATAAAGAGGCTTGATGCCTAAAGGATCTCTTGCCACAAAAAGGCTTTTGTCCCGGGCGTCATAAATCGAAAAGGCGTACATTCCGTTCAAGCCTTCAACACAGTCCCGGCCTTTTTCTTCATAAAGTTTTAAAAGGACTTCGGTGTCGGTCTCAGTCTTAAAATGAAATCCCTTTTTTTTGAGGCCCTCGCGAAGCTGCTGGTAGTTATAAATCTCGCCGTTAAAAATGATCCAAAGGCTCTTCTGATCATTGGAGATCGGTTGGTCTCCGGTGGCGAGGTCAATCACCCGGAGTCTTCTCATCCCGAGTCCCACTCCTTCTTCCTCGTAGAAGCCTTCTGAGTCAGGCCCCCGGTGACGAAGCGTTCCAACCATATCCCGCAAAACCTTAGACGGATTCCGGGCAGACGTTGATTTTTTTAGTTCAAAAAAACCGGCTATGCCGCACATATTGACTCCCCCCTTCTCATGGCACGGACACCGTCCTTGAAATTCCTGGGGGTGAATCCAAAATCATTCTTGGCATCCTGGATGTCAAATGCCGAGTGCTGATCAAGCTCCAAAATTTGTTTCACGGGAAGCCGTGTCCTTGGAAAGACTGTCGAGTAGAGCCGTACACAAGCTTGCACGGGTTTAAGTGGCACAGGAATAAGAACAACTTTTTTGCCTAAGGATTCTGCGATGATATGGAGCATGTCTTTTAAAGAAATTTGAGAAGGACCGGAAAGATAATAAGTTTTATTCGTGACCGGGGAATCAAGCGCTTTCACGAGAGCCTCTACCAGATCTTTGACATACACCGGCTGAATCAAAAACTGACCGCCTCCCAAAAGCGGCAGCAGAGGAAGGCGTTGGACGAGCCTTTCCATCATGCCGACATTTTTGGTGTCCCCCGGCCCATAAATTAAGGTAGGGCGAAAAATCAAATAAGGGATCCCGGAAGATTTTAAAATCTCCTCCGCCCGCCATTTGCTTTGACCGTACGGACCTTTTTTTAAATACGCGGCGGCGGAGCTGACATAAATGATTTTTTTGACGCCCGCTCGTTGGGCCGCCTCCACCACACGCTTTATCAAAAGATGATTGCCCTCATAAAGATCGTCGGTGCTTCCATTGAGCGCCGCGGCCATATGGAGAAGTTGATCCGCACCTTGGAGGGCTTTTTCGAGAGATGAGAGGTCTTTGAAATTCACTTCGGGCCGCAGGAGCGAGCGATGTTCAATTTTATTCTTACGAAGGAAATCGAGGACATGGCGGCCCAGGAAACCGCTCCCTCCCGTGACTGCGATCATTCGCGGGATTTTTTTCCCTGTGCAACAATCAGATCGGCAATGAGCCCCAGCATCCCGATGAGGACTGCGGTCATCGTGGTGATAAGTTCGAAAAAACCGAGCCGGCCGGCAGAAAACCAAGCGCTGTGAATACCCTTGGCTAAGGCGGCCGTCAACAAGATAAAACTTGCAGGGAGGAAAACGCTGAGCGGTTTGAAATACATCACCATCCGGATGACGGTGAGAAAGTAAGATACCGTGTCCTTCACCGGATGAAATTTGGATTTGCCGATCCTTTTCCGGTAACCCGATGGTACCCACAACACATCGTAGCCGTTACATAAAAAAGCAAGCGTCATCGTGCTGACACAGGAAAACCCGTCCGGCAAGACCCAGAGGTAACGCATCATGATGGAGCGCTTAAAAACTTTGAGGCCGGTGTTAAGGTCCGGGATATTGGTTTGAGACAAATAACAGGCGAGCTTCCTGATAAAAAATTTCGCAGGTGCCCGCAGCCATTTGAGCGACCCCTCTTCCGTCTGACGCGCCCCATTCACCTGATCGTACTGCGACATGTAAGCTAAAAGACGCGGGATGTCACCGGCCGGATAACTTCCGTCCGCATCAATCATGACAATCACTTCACCGCGCGCCGCTTCAATCCCGTTTCTTCGCGCGGCCCCCGATCCCCGTCTCTTGGGCCTTTTGAGTACTCGTACGCCCTCAGCTTGAGCTTTTTCTGCGGTGGTGTCGCTTGACCCGTCGTCTACCACCAGAATTTCATACCGGTAAGACGTAGCCTGCATGATGTGTTTTAATTCTTGAAGGACCGGGACGATTGCCTCTTCTTCATTAAATGCGGGGATCACCACACTGACCTCTACGTTTTCTTCAGGTGTAAGGGGTTCAAGCACGGTTTGTGAGCTGAGTACCGGGTCTTTAGGCATGCTTTGAGGCATTATAAAGCGCCGAGGGCCCTAAATCAACGAGGGAGCGAGAGTTACTTATGACCCTTCGTCAGACACTCTTTAAAATAGGCAATGGTCTTTTCAAGACCTGCTTCGAGAGGGCATTTGGGCGACCAATCGAGTTTCGTCTTGGCGAGTGTGATTTCCGGGCACCTTTGTTTGGGATCGTCTTGGGGCAGCGGCTCGTAGGTAATTTTGCTTTTGCTTCCCGTGAGCTCAATAATTTTTTTGGCAAGATCAAGCAAGGTCATCTCCGCAGGATTTCCAATATTGACGGGCCCCGGCAGATTGGAGAACAAAAGCTTTCTGATCCCTGCTACTAAATCGTCAATGTAGCAAAAACTCCGGGTCTGTGTCCCCTTGCCAAAAACCGTGACGGGTTTTCCTTCAAGCGCCTGGGTAATAAAATTTGGAATCGCGCGGCCGTCACGAAGCCGCATCCTTGGACCGTACGTATTAAAGATCCTTACGATCTTGGTGTCTAAGTGATGAACGCGCCGGTAAGCCGTGGTGATCGCCTCGGCAAATCGTTTCGCCTCATCATAAACTCCCCTCGGTCCCAGCGGATTGACATTGCCCCAATAATCTTCTTTTTGCGGATGAACGAGCGGATCTCCGTAGACCTCCGAAGTTGATGCCAAAAGAAAGGTCGCCTTTTTCGCCTTGGCCAGACCCAGCATGTTGTACGTGCCGAGCGAACCTACTTTTAAGGTCTGGATCGGCAGCTCCAAATAATCCACCGGGCTCGCGGGGGATGCGAAATGAAGAATGTAATGAATATCCTCAGCAAGATTGAGGCTCTGCGAGACATTGTGTTCGATAAAATAAAAATGATTCTTCTTTTGAAAAGGAAGGATGTTTTTTCTTGAGCCGGTCAGGAAATTATCAACGCCGATCACCCTAAGACCTTCATCCAAAAAAATCTCGGCCAAGTGGGAGCCTATGAAACCGCCCACGCCTGTGATGAGAATGGTTTTTTGATTCGCCATTTAGAGCCTCACCACGCGGCTAGAATATTTTTCGGGCCATTTGACGTTACGGGTATCAAAAACGAGCGGCGCATTCTTTGCCAAAAATTCATAATCCAAAGAGGTGTGGTCCGTCACAAGGATCACCAGGTCCTGGGCCTTTAAATTCTTCGCGGTTAAAGGAAGGGATTTGAGATGAATCTTTTCACTTTTGATCTGCGGGACAAAAGGATCGTGATAGTTCACTTTGGCGCCCAATTTTTCCAGCCCGTGGATGATTTCAAGGGCCGGTGATTCCCGAGTGTCGCTGACATCGCGTTTGTAAGAGACGCCCCCGATCAAAATTTTGGAAAGGCTGACGGCCTTGTGCGTCCTGGTGTTCAGCATATGCATGGCCTTTTCAATCACAAAGCGCGGCATTTCTTCATTGATTCTCCGGGCGAGTTCAATGAAGCGAACATCAGCGCCCTGGAGCCTCGCCTTCCAGGAGAGATAAATCGGATCGATTCCGACGCAGTGTCCTCCGATCCCCGGTCCCGGATAAAAAGGCATAAAACCAAAGGGCTTGGTGGAGGCTGCATCGATCGCCTCCCAAATATTAATTTTTAATACGTCAGCGACTCTGGCCAGTTCATTGACGAGTCCGATGTTCACAATGCGGAATGTGTTTTCCAACAGTTTGGCCATCTCCGCGGTCCGGGACGATGAAACCGGGACTACTTTTTCCGAGATATTTGAGTAAAGCGCGGCGCCGAGCCTCGTGCTTGTGGGATTAATTCCTCCCACGACCTTGGGAATTTTATGAAGGGGAAAATTTTTATTTCCGGGATCGATTCGCTCCGGTGAAAAACAAAGAAAAAAGTCCTGCCCCGCCCGAAGGCCTGAGCGTTCCAAATTGGGAAGAATGATTTCTTCCGTGGTTCCAGGGTAAGTGGTGCTTTCTAAAATAATGAGCTGGCCCCTATGAAGCCTTTGGCGGATCGAATCAGCGGCCCTCGTGATAAAAGAAAGGTCGGGATCCCGGACGCGGTTGAGGGGCGTGGGTACGCAAATGATAACGGCGTCCTGTTTGGCCAGGACGTCAAAAGAGTTGGTAGGGAAAAAGAGTTTCTTAGACACAAGCTCGTGGACCTCGCGGCTCGGGACGTCTTCGATATAAGACTTTCCTTTCCGCAAGCTTTCAATCTTTCGTTTATCCACATCGATCCCCGAGACTCGGAAGCCTTTTTTCGCAAAGGCAATGGCCAAGGGCAGACCGACGTAACCTTGACCGATAATCCCAATCCGGGCCTGGATACTAGCCAGCGTTTTAAGAAGCCGTCGGGCGGTTCGGTTAAACGTTGCGTCTTTTTTCTTCAATTTTTAACGGACTCCTCGTTATAGTAAGCGGCCAATCCCTCTTCCCAGCCGGGCATCTGGATCCCAAAATTCACTTTGAGTTTCTCCGTTGAAAAAACAGAATTTTTCGGCCGCATCGCCCGTAGCACAAACCCGTCACCTGACGTAGACTCTACCAAACTCTCCGGGTAACCCCATTTTTTCACAATCGCCTTGGCAAAATCAAAACGCGAGACCTTGCCTTGATTGGCAATATGATAAATCTGGTTTTCGCAAGCCTTCCCTGCCTTGGGAAGGCGCTCCAGGATTTGGACCACCCCGTCAGCCAGGTGTCCGGTAAACGTGGGGCTTCCCCATTGGTCCGACAAGACCTTCACCTCTTTTCCGGCCTGGGCCTGCTGCAATATTTTTTTAGGGAAATTATTTCCGTTCTTTCCAAAGGTCCACGCGGTCCTCAGAATTAGGAAGTGCTTTCCGCGAAGGATGACGTATCTTTCCGCCAAGAGCTTTGATTCTCCGTAAATACTAAGTGGCCGGGGCATGTCGGTTTCTTTATAAGGCTCACTTCTTTCTCCATCAAAAACATAATCGGTGCTGAAGAAAATGAGGAAGGCCTTGAACTGCTTAGCGAGGTTCGTCATGTGCTGTGTCATTTCAAAATTATCGCGCAGCGCCGCCTTTCTGTCTGTTTCACAGTGGTCCACGTCCGTCATGGCCGCGGAATGAAGAATCATTTCCGGCTGAAAAGAATTGACGAGTTTTTTCGCACATTCAAAGTGGGACAGATCCCCTGTCTGAAAAGAAATTTTTAAATGAGGCGCCGGGTCTCTCCCCGCCCCCAAGACATCATGCTTGGGACCCAGCCGCGCGGCCAAGTCCGAGCCCAGCATCCCACCCGCGCCGGTAATGAGGATTTTCATTTATCCCTTAACGGTAAACTTGTCCTTACGAAGCGGCTGCCACCAATCGGCGTGGTTCTGATACCACACGACGGTTTTCTTCAAGCCTTCCTCAAAACTGTGACGCGGCGTGACTCCCAGCTTTCTTATCTTGGAGGCATTCAAGCCGTAGCGAAAGTCATGACCAGGCCGGTCCTTCACAAGCTCAATCATCTCTTCGCCTAATCCAAAACAGTTTAAAATTTTCAAAGTTAATTCTTTATTGCTCATCTCATTGCCGCCGCCGATATTGTAGACCTCGCCGTCTTGGCCCCGGTTAAATATGGCCTCGATCGCTTCGCAGTTGTCTTCCACGTAAAGCCAGTCGCGGCGGTTCGCACCGCGGCCGTAGAGCGGAACCTTCTTTTTTTCGAGGAGATTGGTGATAAAAAGCGGGATCACCTTTTCAGGAAATTGGTAAGGACCGTAATTATTTGAGGGCCGCACAATCATTGCCTGCAGGCCGAAGGTATTCCGGTAGGCCCGGATGAGTAAATCCCCGCCTGCCTTCGACGCAGCGTAAGGGCTGTTGGGCTCCAAGGGATAAGTCTCGTCCGCCTCGCCTGTATCAAGGGAACCATAAACTTCATCGGTAGAAACATGGACAAAACGTTTGATTTTATTTTTCCGGACGGTTTCAAGGACGTTGCGCGTTCCCATGATGTTGGTCCTTAAAAAATCATCGTCACCGTCAATCGAGCGGTCGACGTGAGTCTCTGCGGCAAAATGAATCAGGCCGTCCGCGCCTTCCGAGGCGCGCATGAGTGCGTTTAAATCGCACACATCGCCTTTGACAAATCGGTAACGCGGGCTTTCCTGCACGTCCTTGAGATTGGCGGAGTTTCCCGCGTAGGTCAACTTGTCAAAATTAATCACTTCCCAATCCGGATGTGTGGTGAGGAATCTGCGGACAAAATGAGAGCCGATAAAACCCGCACCGCCGGTAATTAAAATCTTTTTCACGTAAGTACCCTCTCCGCCTTTTTTGTCACAAGAATATTGGCCCGCAAGAGTGAATCAAACGTTCCGGCATCCGTCCAAAAACCCTTGAGGAGGTCATACTCTAAAGTGCTCCTTTTGAGGTACCCATTATTGACGTCGGTAATTTCCAACTCTCCCCGCGCCGAGGGCTTGAGCGTCTTAATCATGCTAAAAACTTCATGATCATATCCGTAGACTCCGGTGACCACGTAAGGACTGATCGCCTTCTTAGGTTTTTCGATGATCCGGACAATTTTTCTTCCATTAAGTTCCGCCACGCCAAAGCGCTCGGGATTGGAAACTTTTTTCAAAAGAAGCCGGGCCCCTTGTTTTTGTTTTTTAAAACGCTCGACAAATTGGGTGATGGACTGCTCCAGAATATTGTCTCCCAAGATCACCACGACCTTATCACCATCTGAAAAACTCTCGGCCAGAGACAAGGCTTGAGCAATTCCGCCTTCGCCGTCTTGATAGGTATATTCCAGATGAGACAAACCAAACGCGCGGCCGTTACCCAGGAGCCGCAAGAAATCACCGGCCGAATTTCCGCCAGTCACGATCAAGATGTCGCGGATGCCGGCTTTTACCAGGGTTTCCAGCGGGTAATAAATCATGGGCTTGCGGTAAACAGGAAGAAGGTGCTTATTGGTAACTTTGGTGAGGGGGAAAAGCCGGCTCCCGAGACCGCCTGCCAGAATGATACCCTTCATCGGGTCACGCTCTTACCGGGATTTCTCCCGGTCCACCATCTCCCAATCGTAAGGAATTTTGTCGGAAAAGGGGCTTTCGCGGAATTCGTCCGGGTCCTTGTAACGATAGGCCTCGGTGGGAAGATTCAAAATGATGGCGTCTTCTTTTCCCTCGGCCGTGAAGCCATGAAAAACATACGGCGGGATTTTTACAAGAAGCGGGGTCTCAAGACTCAAAATAAATTCGTTCACTTCCCGGAAGGTTTTTGATTTCTCGCGCGCGTCGTACAGAACGACTTTGGCGACGCCCTTCAGGCAAGAAAAATGATCGTACTGCACTTTATGATAATGCCAGCCCTTCACGATCCCCGGATGCACCATGGTAACGTAGCACTGGCCGAACTTTTTATACATCTCTTCGTCGTTACGCAGAATTTCCATCAGAAATCCACGCTCGTCCACGATGGGTTTTAATTTTTTGACTTCAACGTCTTGGATCATTCTTATCTCCCCACGGCAAAGTACTCAAAGCCTAATTTTTCGAGCATTTGACGCTCAAAAAGGTTCCGGCCGTCGAAAATGACAGGCTGGCGCAACAGTTTCTTCATTTTAGAAAAATCGAGATCTTTAAATTCCGACCATTCGGTCAAAATCAAAAGGGCATCGGCGTCGCGCGCAGCCTCATATGCGTTTTTTGCGAACGTAATTTCCGGAAGCTCCTCTTTAGCGATCGGCATGGCCTGGGGATCATAGGCTTTAATTTTTGCGCCTTCCTTTAATAGCGCGCGAATAATATCAATCGAAGGGGCAAAACGCATATCGTCCGTATCCGCTTTGAAGGAAAGCCCGAGAACGCCGAGCGTCTTGCCTTTCAAATTCCAAAGCTGCTTACCGATTTTTTCGACAAAGTACCTCTTTTGGCTCTCGTTGATTTCAGAAACCTGCTTGAGAAGCCCGGAATCCACACCGTGCTTATCCATCATCCGGATAAAAGCGGACAAGTCCTTAGGAAAACAAAACCCTCCGAAACCGATTCCGGCGTTTAAAAAGCTTGGCCCGATTCGCCGGTCGAGCCCCATACCTTGAGAGACCTGTTGGACGTCCGCGCCCACGGCATCACACATTTTGGAAACTAAATTAATGAATGAAATTTTGGCGGAAAGAAAAGAATTGGACGCGTGCTTAATGAGCTCGGCGCTTTTGATGTCCGTGACCAGGATGGGGACATTCAGCGGTTTGTAAAGCGCTCTTAAAATTTTTTCAGCTCGTCTTGACTTTACACCCACCACCACACGGTCAGGCTTGAGAAAATCTTGCACGGCAGATCCTTCTCTTAAAAATTCGGGGTTGGAGGCCACATCAAAATCAATGGGCTTGGGCTGGCTATTCTTAATGGTTTTGTAAACCCATTCTCCTGTTTCTACCGGCACCGTACTTTTTTCGACAATCAACCGGTAAGAGGTCATGAGTTTCGCGATCTGGCGCGAGACACCCTCAACGGCTGTCAGATCGGCATCACCGTTATCTTTGGGAGGTGTTCCTACACAAACGAAAAGGATTTCCGTACGGCGCACGGCCAAGGCAATGTCCGTACTGAATGACAGCCGCTTTGCTTTGTAATTTTTTTGCACAAGTTCGGTAAGACCCGGCTCATATATAGGGGTCTTTCCCTTTTTGAGCATCGCGATCTTGCGTACATCGGCATCGATGCAAACCACCTCATGCCTCATTTCAGCAAAACAGGCGCCCGTAACAAGTCCCACATGGCCTGAACCGATGATTCCGATCTTCATTAATTATCCTTCGTAGGCAGCGCCGGCAGAGGCTTGGTTGGAACCCGCGACGGTGGTTCCAATCCGGGGCTGGCCAAAGCTCGCCCGGTTTCCAGTCCTCAAGGGATATTGCGGGAAGGCCTTTAGGCGCAAGAGAAAGAAAAGTTCTTTGTTGGAATCATCGATGAGCGAATTGCGGACGTTATAACCAAAATCTAAAAGGAAATCGTGGAGATCCCGCGTCGCTGAGATTTGCCATTCTTCGATATTCACACTGCTCTGGTTCCAGCGGATATAGCCGCCCACCGACCAGCGCGTGTTAATCCACACATTCGCGTCAAAGACAAATTGATCGTTACCGTCTAAATTCAAATAAAGGCTCTTCGCCACCGAACGGTGGCCAAAGACAAACCGGAAACGGCCGGTATGCGCCACAAAGTCCTGATTGAACTCGCGGAAATTGTCGCGGGTCATGTCGTACTCGTAACGGATTTGATATTGAAGCCACTCGTAAGGCCGGATTTGGAGTTCGCCGTTTAAAATGGAAAAACCGCTCCGGGAATATTCTTCATCCGGATGAAAGTCGTAGCTCAAGTAAGTGTTAAGGCTCACCAAATCCACTCGCTTCATTTTGCCTTCCACCACGCGCTTCGTCTGGATCCGGTTTTCAACGCCGAAGCTTACTTTGTTGGCATCATCAATCGCATCGATAGAATCAAATTGGTGAAGTTTGTAGCGGCTGACATTGGACTGAAGCACGGTATCGTAACGCACCACCGGCTCCAGCACATGCCGCAACTGATTGATCTCGATGCCCGCAAAATCAGCCGTGGCATCGTAGGTCTTGTAAAATTGCGTCCTTAAATCCACAAATCCCCCAAAGGCCGTGCGCGCCAGCGGGTCATTATCGTATTGGCTGCGCGAATACATTGTTTCTCTAAGGTTAACGGCCGGCGTCAATTTAATCTCGTGCCACTTCTGGGGTGAACTTAATTGATGAAAGGTATCAAAGCGAAACGTGTTGTCATCCGGGATTGCGCGTTTGTATTTCTGGTTCAAATTAGAAAGACTCCATTCATTTTCGTAATAAACCTTGTCGGAGAGAATGGGGGCGGTCTTCCAATCGAAACGCACCTCGGGAAGTTTCTCGATAACGTTTTCATACCGGTTCATCTTCTTTTGATTGAAGGCGTAGAACCCGAAACGGTCCGTATTCTTTGTAAACACCGCAAATGAAGTCGGGTCCACGTCCGCGCGGAATTCCTTGTGAAAGAAATCCTGCAGCACGTGTTCATCAGACGCCTTGTGGAAACGCAGCATCGCGTAGGTATCCGGATCGAAATTGGTCCGCTGTTTCCAAGTGAGCCTTCCCCGTATGCGCTCTTCTTCTACGCTATAGGGATTTTCCGCGCCGGCATGGGGTGCAACGTGATCTTGGGTGAGATAGGTTTGGAGTGACCCGCGAGTGTTAAGTTTTTCAAAATGATAGCCCAGGTCCACACCGCCGCCCACGCCGCGCTTGGAACGCCAATCCAGATGCACTCTTCCCCACATGGATTTATTGATGCTGATTCCCTTGGAAGTCAAAATATAAGCGCCTGCCCGGGACGAATAGCCGGGCTGAATTTCAAAGGGAGATTCCCCGTTGTCATTCAAGGGAATGACGAGGTAAGGCCACCAGAAAACTTTTTTTCCTAAAATCTCGATGGTGACGTCTTTGGCGACCATCTTGTCGCCGGTGTAAATTTTCACCTTCTTGGCACGGACTTCATAATGCGGCCTTTCCAAGTCGCAGGTGGTCACGCCGCCGTTTTCAATTTCAATTTTGTCTTTGCCGACTTGGTCTACTTTTTTACCTCGGGCAAACCAAGGCTCTTCGACCGCTTTTCCGTTGGGAAACTGGCCTTTGTCATTTCCAAAATCGTAATAGACCTCTTCTCCCCGGGCAGCGACATGATCTCCTTTAATGATAATCACGTGTCCTTTGGCGTAGGCGCGCTTGGCCTCGGTCTCAACTTCTGCGTAATCGGCCGTCAGTTTCACATTACCGTACGTGACCACCACGTTGCCTTTGCCGATGACCTTTTTATCTCCGCGGTTATATTCCAGTTGATCGGCCACGGCCTCAACGCTGGTGGGTTCTACTTTTTTAGCTTCTGCGGGTTTCTCGTCCGCAGACCAGAGGAGGGATGTAAAAGAAAAAAGACTCAATGCAAAAGTAAAAATAGCGGCGGACGTTACGACCTGTGGAATTCTGTTGAATCTAAGCGAGCTGGATCGGGGCATTCTTAGACAGCAAGCGGTGCTTTGTGATTAAATTTCTGCCAGTCTTTTAAGAATTTGTCGAGACCGAGGTCCGTCAAGGGGTGCTTGACCATTTGCTCGAGCACTTTAAAAGGAAGTGTGCCAACATCCGCCCCGAGTTTTGCCGCATCCACCACATGCAAAGGATGACGAAGGCTTGCCGCCAGGATTTGTGTCGGGAAATGATACTGGTCATAGATGAGCCTGATGTCTCGGATAAGGTCCATTCCCTGAATGGCAATATCATCCAAGCGGCCGACAAAAGGACTGATGTATGCAGCTCCGGCCTTTGCTGCCAGAAGAGCCTGGGTCGCAGAAAAACAAAGTGTGACGTTGGTTTTGATCCGGTCCGCTGAAAGCGCCTTGACGGCTTTGAGTCCTTCTACGATCATAGGAATTTTTACGACGATATTGTTGTGGATTTGGGCAAGTGAGCGGCCTTCAGAGATCATCTCATCCGCCGTGGTTGAAATGACCTCAGCACTGATGGGTCCGTCCACCACCGAACAAATTTCTAAAAGCAGCGTCTTAAAATCGCGGCCTTCCTTAGATACCAGCGAGGGATTGGTGGTCACACCGTCCAGGACTCCCCAACTCTGTGCCTCGCGGATCTCTTGAATATTTCCTGAATCGAGAAAAATCTTCATAAAGTCTCCTTCACTCAGTTATTTGCCGGACAAAGTACGGTAAATAACTACCTGATTTCGGCCCTCTTCCTTGGCCCGATAAAGGGCGCGGTCAGCCTTCTGTAAAAGTTCGAAAAGAATTTCCGGATCGTATGCGCCTTGAATGGGGTTGGTAAGGTCTTGAGGGGATGCTGAAATGCCGATGCTGACGGTGACTTTGGTTTCTTCGTCATACACTCGAAAAGCCTTTCGTGCGACTGCCGATCGGATACGTTCAGCCACCTCCACTGCCCCTTCTTCCTTCGTTTCCGGTATTACAATGGCGAACTCTTCGCCTCCATAACGGGCCACAATATCCACGTTTCGGACGTTTGCACGGATCACCTGCGCAACCTCCTTAAGTGTTGCATCACCAACAAGATGCCCGAATTCGTCATTATATCTTTTGAAAAGATCGATGTCTAACATTAAAACGGACAACGGGAAGCCTTGTTTCGTAGCGCGCCGGATTTCTTCCTCGAATCGTTCCAGAAAATGCCGGCGCACAAAAACTCCGGTGAGACCATCGATGATGGAAAGCTCGCGGACCATTTCATAGAGCCGGACTTTGCGGACTTGCAGTGCAAGCTGCGAGGCCAAAACCTCAAATTTCGCAAGGTCTTCTTTGGCCGCGCCTTGGACCGCAAAAAGCGCATTAAACTCCCCCTCATGGGCGAGCGAAAAAAGCCAAAGGTCATCCGCCGAAACAAAGGACTTCTGCGGATAGACTTTTTCAAGCCAGCCCGTCTCCTCGGCCCCCGGGCCAAAGGCCGTCTTTTCTTCAATCCCCATCTTCGTCACCACGTAGGCCTTGGTAATGACCGGAGGTTTTTTATCAGACGCCATCACAACTAGTCCCGCGCGCTCAAAAGAAAGTTCGGTCAGTACCTTTTTGAAAAAGATCTGCGCGATCTCTTTTAAGTCGAGGCACTCATTAAAATCCCGGGCGATTTCAAAGAGATTGATAAGGCTTGCCACCTGTTTTTCCAAATGAAACAGGCTTTCCTCGCGCGTGAAATGCCGCTGCTTGAGGTCGGCCAGATTCTTTTTGACCTCGTCCAAGCGTTCATTCTTCGTCCTGATTTTTAATTCCCACACGTATTGGTAATAGGCTAGGAGCCCGAAACAGGCCACGCTGATCCCTGCCAAGGCCACGGTCTCAGGCCCCAAGAAAATAAGTTTCCTAAAAAAATAACTGATACAGAGCACCGCCAAAGAAAGGAAGCTAAGTGCCCATTCTCTGGAATAATAAAAGTAGAAACTGAAGAGAAACCCGAAAGGAAAAACGGCATAGTAGGCCAAAGGGATATTGGGAGACCCCTTCGCCGTAAAAAAAATGGCGCCGCAGAAAAGGACAAAGAGCGTAATCTTTAAAGGCCGCTTCACGAAATCACCCGGTTCCGTCCGAGCCGCTTGGCGCGGTAGAGCGCTTCGTCGGCTTTTCGGATCAGCTCTTCTTCATCCAGTGTGTCATCGGGAACGGTGGCCACACCGATCGAGACGGTCATCTTGATTTTTTCGCGGCGGATCGTAAAAGAAAAATCCTCCATCGCTTTTCTGATTTGCTCCGCCACCAGTGCGCCTTTTTTCTTCGTAACGTTGGGCAGAAGCACTGTGAATTCTTCGCCGCCGTAGCGGGCCACCACGCCCTGATCAACTTTTTTCTTGAGAATATTAGCAAAATTATTAAGCATGAGGTCGCCTGCCCCGTGCCCCCATTTGTCATTGGCGATTTTGAAATGATCCAAATCGCACATGAGAAGCGTTAAAGGATAAGTACTCCTGAGTGCACGATGATGTTCTTCGCGCAGGCGCTGGAAAAAATACCTCTGCACGTAAAGCCCGGTAAGAGAATCGCGGATCGCGAGTTCTTGGGTCCTCTCATAAAGCATGGCGTTAGACAAAGCGGCTGAGGCAAGAATGGCGATGGCATCTAAAAGTCTTAGATCATCCGCGGTAAAGCCCTCGGGTTTTGCGGAATGAAGGCGCAGGGTTCCGAGCACACGGCCTTCATGAAGAAGCGGGGCGCTGATAAGACTTGCCACTTCTTCGCCGTGTCCGCCCAGATGCCGGGGGTCAAAGCGGAAATCTTTTTGGGTGTCGGTCACAAGAAGCCGTTTGCGGTTCCGGATCACCCAATAATCAAAGGCGTCCCCTTCCTTTTTTTTGGCATGGCCGGCGTCTCGTGTGCGCTTGGACGCCAGGATCGAGAGCCGGTCGTCGGTGGTTGAGGCGAGTGCCAGAAAACAGCCCTCGCCTTTCGGAATAAATTCAAGCGTTCGGTTCACCACCACTTGTGAGAGTTCGGTAAAAGAGATCCGGGCCGCGAAATCCTCGGCCAATTTTCTTAAATTGTAATACGTGGAATATTTCTCAAAGAAGATACTCACACTCTCGCCCTTTTGGCGGTACTCCACTTCCAAGTCATTTTTCTCATTGATGGATTTCTCGAGCTCCACCTCTGAGAGTGACAAGTGGTCTTCAAACTGCCGGTCCATCCGGGAAAGGAGGACGGCGAGAAGTCCGTACCCTGGCACGAACCACAGGAAATAACTGGAGTGAGAGACGACCCAGCTAAAAAGTGAAGCGGCACTGGCAAGGACGGCAAAGATGAGTCCGCCGATCACACCCATACTGAACCAGGCAGCAATAATAGGAAGGAAAAAAAGGTAAAGAAGCAGGCTCAGCCGGACCAGATAGGTTTCCGGATCCAGCGTGTTGCGCAGAGGTGCGAGCGCTTCGGGGATTTGTAAGAGGAGAAGCAGTCCTCCTAGAATGGCCCCGACAAGACAGATTTGTCTTTGACGATTAAGGTCGAGCAAAAGATACGATTAAAGGATAACCTTTTCTGTTATCGGATCAAAAAAGTGCGCCTTGCCCATATCAAACACCACTTGGACGTCTTGATTGGCCTTGGCAGTATCTTGATTGTTGACGCGCGCGACAAAACTATTCCTTCCCACGTTAAGGTAGAGATAAATTTCAGAACCCATCGGGGCCACGACATCGACCGTTGCGGTAAGCGTGTATTCCGGCCGCGCGTCTTGGGCGAAGATGCGGTCGTAAATATCTTCCGGGCGGATTCCAAAAATGACGTCGCGGTCTTTGTAAGTTGCGATCCGGGTATCTTGACGAAGTAGCCGGAGTTTGATCCCGCGGTCAAAGAAATAGTAATCTCCGGTTTGCGCGACAATTTTCCCTTGGAGGAAATTCATCGGAGGCGAGCCAATAAAACCTGCCACGAATTTATTTGAAGGGTTTTCATAAACCGAGATCGGATGCCCGATCTGCAGGATGATTCCGTCTTTCATCACCACCACCCGCTCGCCCAGGGTCAAGGCCTCCACTTGGTCGTGCGTGACATACATCATGGTGGATTGGAGCCGATTGTGAAGTTTAATGAGTTCGGTCCGCATCTGGACGCGGAGTTTTGCATCCAGATTACTTAAAGGTTCGTCAAAGAGAAAGACTTTGGGTTTTCTTACGATCGCGCGGCCGAGCGCTACACGCTGACGCTCTCCACCGGAGAGTTCCTTGGGGCGGCGCATCAAAAGTTGAGGGATTCCTAAAATCTCCGCGGCCTCTTGGACCCGGCGCTCGATTTCTTTTTTGGGGTAATGCCTGAGCCTCAGACCAAAGGCCATATTTTCATAAACAGTCATGTGAGGATAAAGCGCGTAGTTTTGAAAGACCATGGCGATGTCGCGGTTTCTTGCTGGAAGATCATTGACCAACTGGTTTCCAATATAAATCTCCCCTTGTGTGGTCTGTTCAAGCCCTGCGACCATTCGGAGCGTGGTGGATTTCCCACAGCCCGAAGGCCCCACCAAAACCACAAATTCTTTGTCTTCAATCTCAAGACTGATATTCTTGACCGCGACCACCCGGTTGTCGTAGACCTTGGAAATATTTTTTACAACAACAGTTGCCATAAGCTTTCTTTCTCCTTAAGTAAAGTAGTCCAGTAAAAGTTTTAACGTTTTCTTGAGGTCTTTGCGGTCCACCACCTGATCGACCATGCCGTGCTCTAAAAGAAATTCGGAGGTCTGGAAATCAGGCGGCAATTTTTGTCGGATGGTTTGTTCAATCACGCGGGGGCCGGCAAAACCGATGAGTGCGCCGGGTTCGGCCAGGATCACATCTCCGAGCGAGGCAAAACTTGCCATCACTCCGCCCATCGTGGGGTTGGTAAGAATTGAAATGTAAGGCATGCGAACTTTTTGGTAGCGCGCCAGGGCCGCGGATGTTTTTGCCATCTGCATCAAACTATAAACACCTTCGTACATCCGAGCACCACCGCCCGAGCCGGAGATAATGATCAAAGGTTTTTTCTTTTCAAGGGCGTATTCGGTGAGCCGGGTGATTTTTTCTCCCAAGACCGAACCCATGGAGCCCATGATGAATCTTGAGTCCGTCACCGCAAGGGCTATCCTGCTGCCGAGGATTGCTCCCTCCCCTACGACACAGGCCTCTTTCAGGCCTGTTTTTTTCTGATCTTGCTTCACCTTTTCGAGATAAGGACGCACCCCTTTAAACTGCAAAGGGTCCATACTCTCAAGACCCGTCTCCATTTCCTCAAACGAACCGGGATCAACCAGGGCGTGAATTCTTTCCCAGGCACCGATTACAAAATGAAAATTACATTTGGAACAGATCGAAAGGTTCTCGCGGAGGGTTTTGGTGAACATCACATTCTGACAGCTGGGGCATTTGGTCCAGAGTCCGGCGGGGAAGCTTCTTTTGCGGGCCCTTTCACTGGAGGGAGGAGGCGTGGATTCGGCTCTTCCTTCTTCCTTTTTAAATATCGGCACTATGTTTTGCCTCCCCTAGATCAGATGAATGTAAGTTGTCTAATAGGAATGGGTTAGGAAAATTGTATGGCAGGACATTATATGAAGATCATTTAGGGCTGTCAATTGATACTGTAATATTGATACTGTAATCCTTGAGGTCTCTTTACAAGTTCGAATTGAAGTGATACCTTTTAAATTATGGATATGCGCCTCGTTCAGACCCAAACTCAGAAGCTGATCCTTTCCCCTCAAATCAGGCAATACTTGCACCTTTTGCAGCTCCCACTCCCCCAGCTGGAAACGGCCATTGAGCAGGAGATGACTGAGAACCCGGTATTGGAGGAAGTCACTAAAGAGCCCAGTGAAGACCTGGGTTTGAATTCCACAAGCACGGAGAACGGCACGACGGACAATGAGCGTAATACCGACGAGTTGCACTTTGATGAGACGGTCCGCGCGCTTGATAAATTAGACAATGACATGCGCGAGAATCTCTACTCGCAGGAAGACATGTCGGCGCCGGAGGCTAAGACCTTCAACGAGTATAAGGAATACCGTGAAAGTCTGATCACCCACAAAGACTCTCTTTATGATTATTTGATTTGGCAACTCGGCTTCTTGGACTTGCCGCCCTCCCAACAGAATATCGCCGAAGAAATCGTGGGTGATATTACAGACGATGGTTACCTAGACGGCTCTTTAGAAGAAATTGCCAAGACCTGCGGTGTCACGGTTGCAGAAGCAGAAGAAGTGCTCCTTAAACTCCAGTCGCTCGATCCTCCCGGTATCGCAGCGCGTGATTTAAAAGAGACCCTTCTTCTTCAGTTGGAACGAAAAAGCGAGAAAAACGACCTCGCCACACGCATTGTTTCCGATTACTTACCCTTCCTTGAAAAAAAACAGTGGGAGGTGATCGCGCGCGTCACGCATGCCGCACCTGATGAGATTCAAAAAGCAGCCAAGGTCATTGCCCATTTGGATCCAAAACCCGGACGCACTTTTTACGCCGAAGACCCGATCGCTGTAACCCCAGACGCAACGATTTATTTTGATGACGAAGACGGCAAACTAAAAATTGATGTCCACGACGAAAACCTGCCCGAGATCCGAATCAATCCTTATTACCGCAGGCTTTTAAAGGATCCGAAATTAGACGCGCGGAGCAGGAAGTTTTTAAAAGAAAAAATTCAGGCGGCTTTGGATTTTGTGAAGGCGCTTGGCCAGCGGCGCTCAACACTGCGCAGTATCACGGAAGAAATCGTCCAGGCCCAAACGGAATTCTTCGAAAAAGGTTTTTCTCACCTGAGGCCGCTTCGCTTGAAAGATATTTCCGCGCGTCTCGGAATTCACGAATCCACGGTAAGCCGCGCGATCCAGGAAAAATATATCTCCACACCCCAAGGCACGCTTCCTTATAAGAGTTTCTTCTCCGCTAGGTTAGAGCGTACGGAAGGCGGGGCTGAATCGCAAAAGAGTATGATGGAAAAGATTCGCGAAATGATTAAGCAGGAAGATCCGGAACACGTTCTTAGCGATCAGGACATCACGAATATTTTTCGCAAAGATGGAATCAAGATCGCCCGGCGCACTGTCGCCAAATACCGCGAGCTTCTAAGAATTCTCCCCTCTCACCTTCGCAATCGAAAATAATCTCACTTTAAGAAAACTTAGCCGGCGACGCGACTTGAACGCGTGACCTGCTGTTTACGAAACAGCTGCTCTACCAACTGAGCTACGCCGGCAAAATAACCTAAGACAGTACAATGACTTAAGAATTCATTGACGCAATACGGATGTTAAAGGTTGCCGTCCGTCCACATTTTCGTTGCGGTGCGTCCACTTTGGAGAGGTCGGAAACTCCGGGAACCTATTAGGAAACACCGGACACCTCATCTGTATCTTTTTTGTAGTCTCGCACATTCCCAAGCACAGCTCGGATAAAATCATCCTTCCATACCAAGCATGAACGCCCGATTCTAACCGTCTTACATTTACTGATCCTTTTATAGAAGAGAGACCGGCTTCCATGAAATTTGCGAAAAGCATCCTCCCTTGTCATATAGTCTCCGAGAAGGTCTTCGGTTACCTTCTTGTCATAAAGGTAACGACGGGTACCTCTTTGCACTTCAATCCGACAGTGCCCCTCTTTAAAAGCCCAAGACCTGAGTGAACGATAATTGATTTTTAGAGGTGAAATTCTCCTGTGGCACTCGGTTTCCTCAATCCACTTCTTGTTTTCAAGATCGCTCAATACCCCATCCTTTTTCTTCCGAAGTTCCTCTTCGTAGGCCCGCTTAATATCCCTTATGCTTGAATCCCGAGCCATGGTGAGAGAATCCAGGATACCCAAAAAATCCTCTCGACCGACTTTGTCCAAAAAGCTGGAACTGGAACCTTTCGCAAAGAGTTTCCGATATTCCTCCTTTTCGGCAAGAGGATTATTGTGTACATAAATCGTCATAAAGATCTGAAGGTCGATGTGGGCAAGCCTCTGCTGCATGAGATAAGGCTCAAGACACTTTCCGAAAGGTGCCGTGTTATTGGTCGCAAGGGAATGTCTCAAGATATGCGGCGACGGCACGTTCCCCTGCTCGGTCCGGATCCTTAGTCCCCTGCAACATGATTGGACAATACCCCGAATCCCTGTGGATGTAAGCGACTTTCCTCGAATTGAGAGAAAAAGCCCCTTGGATTGTGGCTCGCACTTCGGCCTCATCATGTTAATCCACGAGCGTAAGACCGGAACCGTCTCCTGAAAAAGGAGATAAAGTGTCCGGTCCTCTTTTCTTCCTTTAAGGTACTCTCCCCTCACCCTCACTTCATAGCGACCGTCCGAAAGCTCTTTCACGTCTCCTGCCTCGAGCTGGGCCACCGCTGATACCCGAAGACCTGTATCGTAGGTCAAGAGTGTGACACAACGATTCCGCACGGCATCCCAGGTTTTCCAAGCAAGGCTCTTGAGATCAAATAACTTTTCGACCCCGGGCGGGGGCACAAAGTCCTTCCTGATTTGTCTCCGCCTCCGGGGTAAAGGAAATCCGTCAAAGGGATTGGTTTGGAGAAGCCCTAGGGCAACGCCATTCCCCACCACGGAATAGAGAGACTCCAAATAAGCCGAAGCGGTGGCTTCCTTGTCTCGGCCGCGGTAGAGACGAAGCAGACTTTCCAAGTCGTCTTTTGTTATCTCCTCGATTCCACGCTTCCCTAATGCGTCAAGCGCGGTGAGCACCTTGCGTACAGTGGTCATTCGGTTATAACCACTCAACCGATCCCCTTTAAGTTCTATCTGAACACGCCACCCTTCTCGTCCTGTCGAAGGGTCTGTAAAATAGGTCCGACGCGAAACTACTCTTCGTCCGTCCGTCTCGTAGGCAATAAGGAGTTTCTGAGTGACTTCCGAAAGTGAAAGAAATCGCACATATTTTAGGTAGACTAATCGATAAGCCAGGCGACGCAGAATATGTCCGTGAGGAAGAAGGCGCTCATTCAACAACCGCCGCACTATCCCGCTACACCGATTAACGGCCCGCTCTCCATATGGCTTCTTAGCATCCTCCCGAAGCTCAGTCTCCAGCGCCTCTTGAAAGTCGTTGAGAAGTCTTTCGTCAGGAATAACTTCTTTCAAACCTCTGAGCTCCAAGAAGCGACGAAAAAGGCGAAGAGTTCCTACGCAGGCAAAATAATCACTCTTGCGGTGCCGCTCTAGAAAAACAGACTTTGCGCCTTCCTCCAAAAGAGCACAGAGTCCATCCGAACCGAGAGGTCGAGAACAGACGGGCTCCAAGACGCTTCTCGCCTGCGTGTAGGAATTAACGATCTCGTATTTCATCTCTTTATACGACTCAGTATTTCATCAAGCTGGCGCCAAAGGACTACTGTTCATAACCTTTAAGAGAGACTCGATCATGAGGTCTTTCAATATTTTCTTTTCCGCTTGAGGTGACGCTTCTTTCTCTCTAGGCTCTATTCTAACGAACGAGGAAAAGGGCTCAAGCAAGCGAAAGACCACGGAATGCCCACGACTAAAAGAGTCGATCACGGATGTATAGTTAGTTTCATAAAATCTGCAATATTTTCTAGAGGGAGATCGGAAGAGCGTCGTGAGGGAAAGAGTGTGTATGTAGAAGTGTAGATCTC
>CAYJTB010000012.1:0-50804 GCA_964372875.1 uncultured bacterium | reverse complement strand
AGTTTGTTCTCCGATTCTTGGACCTGATGGGCCCGGAGGCCAGGCGGCGCGAGCTTCGGAAGAAACCTCCCCCGCGAGGAGAGCGTTTCTCTCTTTTCCCTCACGATTAGACCTTCACCCCCACGGACACAAGGAGAGCCCTGGCTTTGCGTGGGCGATTTGAGGTTAAATCCAGAAAAACTACGCTTCGAATGCGGCGCCGATGCCTACTTCACCAAGCCCTTCCGTGCCCAAACTCTCCTCGCTTTACTTCCCACTAACCAACCGGACACTCTTACTTTGGTAAAAACCGGACATTTCTAATTTGGGTTTACAGCGTGCCGAGGGTGATTGTCATGTCTAGGGGGGCTATGTTACACTGGGGCCGTTTCATGGGTACCTACCGTCGCTTACTTTCCTATGTATGGCCCTATAGGGGACGCCTTTTACTGGCGACCTTTTGTATGCTGGGGGTGTCCCTCGCCAATGCTCTTATTTCGGCGACCGTTTATGTGACTTTGAACGGTCTGCAAAATCATACGAAGGTCGTTGTAGACAATATTCCCCACATCAATTTTCTTCCCCGGATCGAGTTCTCAGCCATCTGGATCCCCATTATTATTGTGGCGGTTTTCCTTCTCCACAGCGTCTTTGACTATTTTTCAAAGTACCTGATGGCCGGCATCGGCATCCGGGCGATTCGCCAAATCCGGGACGATCTCTACTCTCATCTCGTCAAACTGGATATGGACTATTTTTCACGCGGCAGAACGGGCGATATGATGAGCCGGACTTTGAATGACGTAGGCAGCATTCAGGGTGGAATCACGGATGTGGTAGTCGACATCGTACAACAGCCGATGACTATTCTTTTTAACATCCCCATGGTCTTTCTTTGGGGCGGTCCTTACGCGCTCTACGCCATTCTTGTTTTTCCCTTGGCAACGGTTCCTATTATTTTTCTCGGACGCAGTCTCAGAAAAATTACCAAACGCATGCAGGAGCGCTCGTCAGATATCACCGCCGTGATGGGCGAGACACTTTCCGGCATTCATATCGTGAAGGCCTTTAATCAGGAAGATTATGAGATCAACCGTTTCCAGCAAATCAACCGCAGCGTGTTCGATTTTTTCAAAAGATCCGTCAAACTTACCACGATCCAGCGGCCTATGGTCGAAGTGATGGGCGCAGTCGGTACGGCTCTCGCGGTTTGGTTTGCTCTTCAGCATCTGCCCGCGGACCGGTTCGGTGCTTTTGTGGGCTCTCTTTTTATTTTCTATGAACCGCTTAAAAAAATCAGCAAAGTGAATAGTACGGTCCAACAATCCGTGGCCTCTGGCAACCGGATTTTTGAAATCATGGATGCGAAACCTAAAATTTCGGAAGAACCCTCAGCCATTCAAATTGACAAAAAACAGGTCAATTCGATTCGTTATGATCATGTTTTTTTTCATTATGATGCGGAGAAATCCGTGTTGAGTGATATCGATTTTGAAGTAGGAAAAGGCGAAATCTTGGCCATCGTAGGACCGAGCGGTTCGGGCAAGACCACCCTTGTCAATTTGCTGCTTCGTTTTTATGACCCCGTCAAAGGCGCACTCAAAATCAACGGAACGGACATCCGGGAAATTAATCTTCGTTCGCTTCGAAGTTTGAGCGGGATTGTCTCCCAAGAAACCATTCTCTTTAATGCGACCATCGCTGAAAATATTGCCTATGGGACTCCGAACGCAACCCCGGAAGAAATCAAGCGCGCCGCCCAGGCGGCTTACGCGGATACTTTCATTGAAGAACTGCCTAAGGGTTACGACACCATCGCAGGGGAGCGCGGCCTGAAACTTTCCGGCGGCCAGCGCCAGCGTCTTGCGATCGCACGGGCTATCTTGAAAGATCCCCCGATTTTAATTTTGGACGAGGCGACCTCTCATTTGGACACGGAGAGTGAGCGCGAAGTCCAGAACGCACTCGAAAACGTGATGGAAGGCCGCACCGTCTTTCTGATTGCCCACCGTCTTTCAACGATTCAGCGGGCGACCCGGATTTTGGTTTTAGATGAAGGGCGGATTGTCCAGATTGGAACGAATGATTCGCTTTTAAAAGAAGGCGGGGTTTACAAACGCCTTTACGACCTGCAGTTTAATCTCTGATCACGTCCCCGGAATTTTAATCTTAATCTTCATCGTCTCGTCAGAACCCTTCTTCGGTTCTTCGATCTCATAAGAGTGGAGCTCACCTTTTCCAAGTGTTGCTACTTTATAAGCACCCTTCACCGTGTGATCCAAAAGTTTTTCGGTCCCGCGGTTGACGCCTTCCACCATATTGTTGAGAGAGGGTTTTTTGGGGATTTCTTTTCCCGTTTCTTTGACAAAATCCTTGGGGCCGTCATATGCGACGTTTTTTACCCCTTTGGCCATTCCCTTCACAGCATTGCCGGAAGAGGAACCACCGCCTTGGTCTGCGGCAAGAAGTGGAAATGGGGAAGTGATCAAACAAATAAGAAGAAATACGATTTTTTTCATGGGCGGTGTCTCCGTATTTTGGTAGATTTAAAATTCAGTTTGACCAGTCGTAAGTATAGCCTTCCTTATTTCAAAAAGCTAGAGCGTTGTCTGAAAACTGTCCTCAGGTTTTTTACTATTTTTTCTGAGCGGTGATAGAAATCCACGGAGTAATCGCAAGTCTCGTGCTTCTGCCATTCAGCGCTTCGATTTGATAACGGTATACTTTTCTTCCGTTTTGGAAGTCTGTCTGGCCGCTAAGGACAGCACTCCAACCATGGTTGTGGTTTGGATCGGTTGCGCTTAGGGGCATTTGGAAAGAGATAGTAGGACCCGTTGGCGGTCGTATGCGCAAAATGATTCGTCCGTCCCGACCATAAGGAAAATCCGTCACTGTACGATCGTTTACAAATGGTTTGAGCCCTTTTACATTTACTGCGATATTGAAAGTAACGCTAAAGATATTTGCTACGGCTGTCGGTCTAACAATTGCGCTATTTGATTGGGCAACGATTAAGCTGCCTGGTAGATTTGCCGCTGCTACTTGCGCAGTGACTATTGGCTGTTTCAGTTGAAGCTGGGTTTGGCTCATTTGAACAACAGCTGGAACTTGTTTAACCTGGTTAACAGTTTCTTTTTGATCGGATTGAACGGGCGCCGGAGCTGCCAAGGCAAAGTTTCCAAAGCTTAGCGTAAAATTCAGGATTAAGCAGGTACACCCAAAATAGGAAAAATATTTTTTAAGTCTCATACGAAGTATTTCCACCTTTAAATATAGCTTTCCACATGCAGAGGGTTTTTTCAATAGAGCCTGCCCAAAAGCTATTTTTTGCTATATATTTCTTATGCTATACTACCGCATCCTTGAGGTTTGTAACTTAATCCAATAGAAGAACTTAAATGAAAACTTTATCTCTAGGAATTTTGGGATGCGGCCAAATTGGGACCGGGGTTTACTCTCTCCTGAAAAGGAAAAAAGTGTTCCTGGCGAAGCAAACCGGCGTTTATTTTAAAGTTTCGGGCGTAGCGGTCCGGAATTTGCGCAAAACAAGAAATGTCCGGATCCCGCGTGCTCTTTTGACCGGGAACGCAGAATCTTTAGTCCTAAATCCTGAGATCGACGTGATCGTAGAGCTTATCGGCGGAACCAAGGCGGCGCGTTACTTGGTCCTTAAGGCTCTCAACAACGGCAAAGATGTGATCACCGCCAATAAGGCGCTTCTGGCTGAACACGGTGATGAAATTTTTGAGACCGCGGAAAAAAATGGCCGCCAAGTTTTTTTTGAGGCAAGCGTGGGCGGCGGGATCCCTGTGATCAAGACGTTAAGAGAAGGCCTTGTCGCCAACAAAATCCATTCGATCTATTCGATTATCAATGGGACATCAAATTATATTTTGAGCGAGATGTCAGAGCGCAGAATCGATTTTAAAGACGCGCTTAAAATGGCGCAGCGAAAAGGCTACGCGGAGCCCAATCCGACTCTGGATATCGAAGGAATTGACTCGGCACACAAACTTGCGATTTTGGTGCGGCTCGCCTTTGGCGGCCGTGTGGATTTTAAAAAGGTTTACTGTGAAGGAATTTCGCGGATCCGTAACGAAGACATCGCTTTTGCCGAAGAATTTGGTTACCGGATCAAGCTTTTGGCGATCGCGAAAAAAGATCCGGATGGAATTGAGGCGCGGGTTCAGCCCACCCTTCTTCCCAAAAGTCATATCTTGGCCAATGTGTCCGGATCTTTTAACGCCGTTTTGATCGGCGGTGACGAAGTAGGCGAGACACTTCTTTATGGACCCGGCGCAGGGGCGGGGCCCACGGCCAGTGCGGTATTAAGCGATTTGGTGGATTTGGCAAAAGGTTCGACCGATGCCAGCGAAGAAAATAAAAGCAATATTTTACGCAGGACGCTTTCGATTAAAAGCATCTCTACCATTCTTTCGCGGTATTATTTGCGGTTTCATGTGACCGATAAACCGGGCGTGTTATCAAAAATTTCCAATATCTTGGGCCGGCACCGGATCAGTATCTCGGATGTGATCCAAAGAGAACGAAAAGTGGGGGGCGTGGTGCCTTTGATTCTTTTGACGCACGACACTCCGGAAAAAGAATTGCGGACGGCGGTCGGTCAAATCGACCGCATGCAAGCCATCCGCGGAAAAAGCCAAGTGATCAGGATCGAGGGATCGTAAAACTATGGCGATTAAAAAAGTTCCCGTTAAAAAAATCGGCATTATCGAAAGATACCAGGAGTTTCTTCCAGTGACGGAAAAGACTCCGATCATTTCTCTCAATGAAGGCAACACGCCTTTGATTCGTGCAGAAAGTCTTCCCAAAGAATTGGGTTTTAAACATCTTCGTGTCTATTTTAAATTTGAAGGCTTGAACCCCACCGGATCTTTTAAAGACCGGGGGATGACGCTGGCGATCTCGAAAGCCCTGGAAGATGGTTCGAAGGCCGTGATGTGCGCATCCACGGGAAACACCTCTGCTTCGGCGGCGGCTTTTTCGTCACGATGCGGACTGAAATGTTACGTGTTAGTGCCCGAAGGAAACATCGCCAAAGGAAAACTTTTGCAGGCTTACCGCTACGGCGCCAAAGTGATTATGATCAAAGGAAATTTTGACGAGGCCTTGAAACTGGTGAAGGAGATCACTGAAAAATATCCGATCACGCTGGTGAATTCCATCAATCCTTACCGGATTGAGGGCCAAAAGACCGCGGCTTTTGAAATTTGTGACGATTTGGGAGATGCCCCGACTTATCACGCAATCCCGGTAGGAAATGCGGGCAACATCACCGCGTATTGGAGAGGCTACCGGGAATACCGCCAAGCAGGCCATTCAGAGACGCTTCCCAAGATGCTGGGTTTTCAAGCCGAAGGTTCTGCCCCCATTGTCAAAGGCCATCCCATTGAAAAACCGGAAACCATTGCCACTGCGATTCGGATTGGAAATCCCGCCAGCTGGAAAGGAGCCATTGAAGCCCGTGATGATTCAGGCGGACTGATTGACTCCGTGACGGATCAGGAAATTTCCTGGGCCTACAAATACATTGCTGAAAAAGAGGGTGTCTTTGCGGAGCCGGCATCAGCGGCCGCCGTGGCCGGTGTCAAAAAACTTTCGCAAAAAGGATATTTCAAAGATGTCGAAGGGACACAGATTGTTTGTACTCTCACAGGCGCCGGCCTCAAAGATCCGGACTATGCCTTGAGTTTTGATGACCGTCCTCAACTCGTAGAATCTAAAATGGATGCTGTATTAAAAGCAATTGCCCTATGATCCCACCACCTGCCTTAGTAGTGGGATCACCAACCGTCAAACAGGTGGTGGGATGAAATACATTCTGGTTGTTTTAAACGGTGCCGGCGATCATCCTCTGGAAGAACTCGAAGGAAAGACTCCTCTTGAGTCCAGCAAGGTTCCCAATCTTTCCTTTTTTGCTAAGACAGGAAAAGTAGGTCAAGCCCGTCCGTTGGAAGACGGTTTTGAGACTTCCTCCGAGGCCGCCTTACTTGCTATTTTAGGGTACGATCCCAAACAGTTTTATCATGGGCCGGGTCCCTTGGAAGCGGCCAACCTCGAAATCAAAATGGAACCCAACGAAGTTGCCTTCCGGATGAATTTTATCACGGAGTATAACGGAGTTCTCACCGATGCCACTGCGGGCAACATCACGACCAAAGAGGCGCGGGCATTGCTCGCACATCTGAATAAAAAGCTGGCGAGTGATTTTGTCCGGCTTTTTGTCGGCAATCATTTTCGCCACATTGCCGTTTTAAAAGATTCGAATGGTTTCACCGCTCTTTCAGCAAAAACTTATTCTGCGGAAGAGGCGATGGGCCAACCCATTAAAAATTTTCTTCCTGTCGGTCCGGGAGATGAGCTTTTAAAGAAACTCATGTATGATGCCAGGCTCCTTTTGCAAGATCATGAGATTAATCAAGTCAGAATTGATCTTCAAGAAAATCCGGCCAATATGATTTGGCTCTCCGGGCAGGGCACCGCCTTGACGCTGGAAAAATTTTCAGACCGGCTCGGAATCTCAGGCGCCATGATTTCAGGAATTGAATATGCCAAAGGTCTTGGCCGGCTTGCCGGTTTGACCATCATGGAAGTCTCAGGGGCCACCGGAGATTTGGAAACCAGTTTTGAGAAAAAAGGCAAAGCGCTCCTTGAGGCCCTCCACGAAAAAGATTTGGTGGTGGTGCATGTGCGGGCCTGCGAAGAGGCCTCGCGCACGGGAGATTGGAAGGCCAAGATCTCCGCCCTGGAAGGGATTGATTTTTTTATTTTGTCGAAGGTGAAGGAATATTTTGAAAAGAATCACGAGACGAGGGTTCTCATTACCTGCCCGCTTACCTTTGCGACCCAATTGCGCCGGCCTGTCAGAGATGCTGAGCCTTTTGTCCTTTCCGGCAAAAACATTATGATGGATGAAAATGACCGGATGACGGAAGCCCTTGCCAAAGCCTCACATTTCCGCGTTGAGAAGAAAACAGAATTGCTGCCTCTACTTTTATCTAGAAAAGAAAATATTTAAGCCTTTATGAGCCTCATTGTTCAGAAATACGGCGGCTCATCCGTCGGAGACGTCAAAAGAATCAAACGAGTAGCGCGCGGGATTGTCACCAAGAAAAAGCAGGGCCATCAGCTGGTGGTCGTGGTCTCTGCCATGGGCGATGCCACGGATGATCTCTTGGATCTTGCCAAGGCTATTACTGCCGAACCCAGCGAGCGGGAACTCGACATGCTTTTAGCCACCGGTGAACAAGTTTCTGTGGCACTCCTTGCCATGGCGATCCAGTGCCAAAAAGAAAAAGCGGTTTCTTTCACGGGTCCGCAGGTTGGGATTGTCACAGATCCTTTTCATACCCACGCGAGAATTCTTAATATCAATACGGACCGGATCCTTAAAGCCCTTCGCCAAGGAAACATCGTAATTGTCGCAGGGTTTCAGGGAAAAACAGAAGGCGATGAGATCACAACGCTGGGGCGCGGGGGTTCCGATTTAACAGCAGTCGCCTTGGCGAAAGCCCTGGGTGCGAAACATTGTGAGATCTATACGGATGTCGACGGAATCTTTACGGCAGACCCGCGGATTTGCCCGGATGCCAAAAAACTTGACGTCGTTAGTTATGAAGAAATCTTAGAACTTGCTTCTTTGGGCGCACAGGTGATGCATTCGCGTTCCATCGAAGTGGGAAAGAAATTTAATGTTCCTATTTATGTCCGCAATGCTAATTTTAACGGCGGGGGAACATTGATCACGAAGGAGAACCAGAAAATGGAAGAGGTGCTTGTAAGCGGCGTTGCGCTCAATCAAAACGAAGCGAAGGTCACCATCTTTAAAGTGCCGGACCGGCCGGGTGTGGCCGCGAGAATTTTTAAACAGCTGGCAGATGCCAATATCAATGTGGACATGATCATTCAAAATAAAACGGCAACCAAAACGACAGACATTTCCTTTACGGTGGCGAAGAACGATCTGACGCGTTCGCTGCGCGTGGTGCGCGAGGCAGCGGGGCGTGTGAATGCCGAGAGCGTGAGCTGTAATGAAGACGTCGCCAAGGTGAGTGTGGTAGGTGTGGGAATGCGGTCGCATTCCGGTGTTGCGTCACGCATGTTCGGGGCGCTTGCCAAAAATAAAATCAATATCGATATGATTTCAACTTCTGAAATCAAGATTTCCTGCGTGGTTGATGGTGACCGCGGCAAGGACGCGGTTCGGGCGATTCATAAAGAATTTAAATTGGGGAAAAAATAAATATCACCTCGTAATGACGCTATAAAACTATGATATTCATTTACGACACGACGCTGCGGGACGGGGCCCAGGGCGAAGGTTTAAGCTTTTCACCCAAAGATAAGCTCCGGATCGTCGAGCAGATGGATCAGTTCGGCGTTCATTATGTAGAGGGCGGATGGCCGGGCTCCAACCCCAAGGACAGAGATTTTTTTAAAAAGGTCCAGGACCTCTCGCTTGAACAAACCAAAGTGGTAGCCTTCGGTTCCACGCGCCGCGCGGACAAAAAAGTCCAGGAAGACCCGAATGTCAAAGCGCTTGTGGAAGCGGGGACCAAGGTCGTGACGATTTTTGGGAAAAGCTGGGACTTTCATGTGACAGAAGTTTTTAAGACGACGCTTGAAGAAAATTTGAAGATGATCCGCGACACGGTTTCCTATTTAAAAGATAAGGGCTTTGAAGTGATCTACGATGCTGAGCATTTCTTTGACGGCTTTAAGGCCAATCCCGGATACGCCTTAAAAAGCATTCGAGAGGCGGCCAAGGCCGGGGCAAATAATCTTAGTCTTTGTGACACGAACGGCGGCTCGATCCCCGCAGAGATCAGAAAAATAATCGGCGAGGTGAAAAAAGTCGTAAAAACGCCGCTGGGGATTCACTGTCACAATGATTGCAATTTAGCGGTTGCGAATTCGATTGCGGCCGTAGAAGAAGGCGCTGTTTTAGTTCAAGGGACGATGAATGGTTATGGCGAGCGCTGCGGCAACGCGAATCTCACGAGCATTATTCCGATCTTACAGCTTAAGATGAAAAAGCGCTGCCTGCCTGATGAAAAATTAAAAGAACTGACGGAGATCAGTCATTACGTTGCCGAAATTTGCAATATGCCCATCGAAGCAAGCCAGCCTTTTACGGGCCGCTCTGCCTTCGCCCATAAAGGCGGTGTTCACATCGATGCCATGCAGAAAAACTCAAAAACTTATGAGCATATCAATCCCGAACTCGTGGGCAACAGGCGTCGTTTTCTTTCTTCAGAGCTCGGCGGAAGGACGCATTTGCTTTTAAAGGCAGAAGAATTCGGCCTTGATTTAAAAAAAGATTCTCCTGAGATCCGGCGAATCTTGGAAAAGATCCAAAAATTAGAAAATGAAGGTTATCAATTTGAATCCGCGGAAGCGAGCTTCCAACTTTTAATTTTGAAAGAGTTGGGAAAAATCAAAGAATTTTTTGTGACCCGGAAAGTTAAAGTGGGGGCGGAAAATATCGGCGATCAATCTACTTTGGCAACGGCGGAAGTCACGGTGCAGGTAAAACCCAACAAACCCTTCACCGAAGAGGCGGAAGGGGATGGTCCGGTGGATGCGTTGTACAAGGCTCTTATGAAGGCCTTGGCAGAATTTTATCCCAGTTTAAGAGATATCCATCTCACCGATTACAAAGTCCGCGTGGTGGATTCCAAGGCGGGCACCGCGGCCAAAGTCCGCGTTCTTATCACCTTTCAAGATAGCCGGGGACAGGACTGGACCACGGTTGGCGTCGACAAGAATATCATTGAAGCTTCATGGAAGGCGTTGCTTGAAGCCATCGAATACAAACTCACCCTTGAGCACGACCTCCTCAAACTCTCTCGATAATTTCAAAGCCCAATCTCCCGCCCCACAAGGGGGCGGGAGATTGGGCTTTTTAAGTGCTGTTCAGGACGTTAATCTTTAATGGATGAAAATTTAATATGACTGAACTTGCGCCAAGGTATCAATCAAAAGAAGTTGAGGCTCATTGGTATTCGCTTTGGGAATCGAAAGGGTTTTTCTCACCGAAGACCGATCCTAAAAAGAAACCTTATGGGATCGTGATCCCGCCGCCCAATGTGACGGGAATTCTTCACATGGGTCATGCCCTCAATAATTCAATCCAAGATATTCTGGTACGCTGGCACCGGATGAAAGGGGAACCTGTCCTGTGGATTCCTGGGACCGATCATGCGGGTATCGCTACACAAAATGTCGTCGAGCGCAAACTCGCCAAAGAAGGAAAAAAACGTCAGGACCTGGGCCGGGAAAAATTTCTCCAGGAAGTTTGGAAATGGAAAGAAGAGCATGGCAGCACCATCACGCGCCAGCTTCGGAGACTCGGCGCATCATGCGACTGGACCCGCGAGCGGTTTACGATGGATGAAGGTTTGTCAAAAGCGGTTCGCGAGGCCTTTGTCTCACTCTATGAAAAAGGACTCATTTACCAAGGCAACTACATTATTAATTGGTGCCCGCGCTGCCAGACCGCACTTTCTGATGAAGAGGCGCCTTATCAGGATTCGGAAGGAAAACTCTACTATTATTATTACCTGGTAAAAGATCCCAAGACAGGCGAACTCACGAAAGTTGGTGCACCGCTGATTGCAACGACTCGTCCCGAGACGATGTTGGGCGATACGGCTGTTGCGGTGAATCCCAAAGATCCGCGTTATCAAGATCTTGATAAAAAAGAAATCTATCTGCCGCTTCAAAAACGCAAGATCCGCGTGATCAAAGATGATTTTGTCGATCCGGAATTTGGAACTGGAGTCGTAAAAGTCACACCTGCCCATGACCCCAACGACTTTGAGATGGGTCTGCGCCACCATCTGGAACAGCGGAATATTCTTCATCCCGATGCACGGATTAACGAGCTAGGTGCTCCTTATGAAGGCTTGGACCGTTTTGAGGCAAGGAAGCGCATCATCGAAGATTTGAAAAATGAGGGGCTTTTTGAAAAAGAAGTTTCTCATCGTCACACGGTGCCGCATTGTTACCGTTGTAACACCGTAGTCGAGCCTTATCTTTCCAAACAATGGTTTGTAAAAATGAAACCGTTGGCCCAAAAAGCACTCGCGGCCCATCACGAGGGAAAAACCAAAATTTATCCCGAGCGTTGGAACAAGGTCTACACCCATTGGCTGGAAGGAATCCGCGACTGGTGTATCTCGCGTCAAATTTGGTGGGGCCATCCTATTCCAGTTTGGTACTGTGACAAATGCGGGCCCATCGTTTCGCGTGAAACGCTCACCCAATGTCCTAAGTGTAAGTCAGGAAATTTATGCCAAGACCCTGATGTATTGGACACCTGGTTTTCATCCTGGCTTTGGCCGTTTTCCACTTTGGGTTGGCCTCCGGCCCTACGGGCCGTTAAGCCCGGAGGCCCCGAGAAGACCAAAGACCTTCAATATTTTTATCCCACGGCTGACCTCGTTACAGCCCCTGAGATCCTTTTCTTTTGGGTGGCGCGAATGATTATGGCAGGACTCCAATTTATGGGAGAGGTGCCTTTTAAAAATATTTTGATCCACGGTACGGTGCGCGCGCAAAGTGGTCTCAAGATGTCCAAATCTTTGGGTAATGCCATTGATCCCTTGGAAGTCATTGATGAAATGGGAGCGGACGCGCTCCGCCAAAGCTTGGTGATGCTTGCCGCGCAAGACGTTTATCTTTCCCGAGAAAAATTCGAGGTCGGAAAAAATTTCACCAACAAAATTTGGAATGCGGCGCGTTTTGCTTTTATGAACTTTCAAGATTTCAAAGGAAGTTTGGATCCGGATTTTGAATTTAAAAAACTTGCGCCTGTTCACCGCTGGATCCTTTCACGATTGGAAGAGACAGCAGGAAAAGTGGAAGAAAACTTAAGGCGTTTTGCGCTCGCCCAAGCGGCCAGCGAGCTTTATCATTTCGTCTGGAGAAAATTCTGCGATTGGTACATTGAACTCATCAAACCCGCCCTCGCTCAAGCGGACACGGAAGAAAAACGCACAGCACAAAAAGTTCTCTTTTTTGTTTTGGAACGCACCCTACGCTTACTTCATCCTTTTATGCCTTTCATTACAGAAGAGATTTGGCAAAAACTCCGTGAGATTGCGTCAGATAAAGACAAATGGCCCGAGTCCATTATGTTTGCCGTCTGGCCCTTTGACCTGAAAAAGCGTTTTCAAGATACCGAATCAGAAGAAAGTTTCAAGGTCTTGGAGCAGGCCGTCACAGGAATCCGGGAACTTCGTGCCAATCTCAATATTCCTCCGGGGCAGCTTTTGAAATCTGTGATCCGTTATAGAAACGAAGAGACAGGCAAATCCTTGCGATTTTTTGAAAAAGAAATCCAGAAGCTTGCACGGCTTGAAACGCTTGAATTCAAAAAAGAATTTCAGCGCACCAAATCTTATGTGGGCACGGCTTATTCCGAGGTGGAAGTCTTTATCGAAATCGCAGGGGTCATTGATCCCGAAAAAGAACGGGCGAGGCTTGAGCGAAAAATCCAGGAGACGCGGCAATATCAAGATTCGATCCGGAAAAAACTGGAAAACCAAAGTTTTGTCGATAACGCGCCGCCTGACCTTGTGGCGGAGCAGCGAGGAAAACTTCAAGACATCGACGTGCTTCTTAAAACCCTCGAAGAGCATTTGGCCATCTTTCAATGAAAATCACCCCGCGGATCCGAAATCTTTTGAAGCAGTCATTAGCCGAAGATTTAGGAAAAGGCGATCTTACGACCCAAGCCTTGATTCCAAGAAACGAGAGAGGGGAAGCCTGGATTGTTGCCAAAGAACAGGGAGTTTTTTGCGGTGGAGATATGGCGAGGGAGGTCTTTCGTCTGCGCGATCATTCGTTGAAAGTTAATCTTCCTGTGAAAGAGGGCGCTCCCATTAAAAAGAATTCCCGAGTCCTCAAGGTGAGGGGCCGGGTTGGGTCCATTCTTGAAGCAGAACGCGTTGCGCTCAATTTTTTAGGCAAACTTTCCGGAATTGCTACGTTGACTCAAAAGTTTGCAGAAAAAGTCCGGGGAACGAAAGCGCAAATTTTTGATACGAGAAAAACCACTCCGCTTTGGCGTGAGCTTGAAAAATATGCGGTCAGGACAGGCGGTGGAAACAATCACCGATCAGGGCTTTGGGATGAAGTGCTCGTGAAAGATAATCATTGGTTTGCAATGCATAAAATCCTTAACGATACCCAGTGCCGTTATTTTTCAAAAAAACTCCGTCCGCTTCAGAAAAAGGGCATTCCTATTGAAGTGGAAGTTAGAAACCTTAAAGAGCTTGCTCATTTACTGCAAGGAACTTTTATTCCTGACCGGATTCTCCTCGATAATTTTTCCGTCAAGGAGCTCAGACGCGCCGTCTTTTTTGCAGAGGGTCTTTCTCAAGTTCTTTGGAGCCGATACCGGATCAGGCGTAAAAAACCCGAGCTCGAAGCCTCCGGCGGTGTAACGCTCAAGAACGTCCACCTTGTGGCTGGGACAGGGGTTAGTCGGGTTTCGGTAGGCGCACTGACCCATTCGGCTCCTAGTTTAGATTTTTCTTTGAAGTTGATGAGGAGTACAATGTGACGTCTTAATTATGACCAAGCAAGCAGCCACAAAAACTAAGTTTCGCACCAAGTTCAAGTTAGATGAGGAAGACCACGTTTATATCGAAAGCCGGAACCTCTCCCAAATCCGCCTCCATGCCTATGATTTTATTAGAAGAAGGCTTGCGCCCGCGGAGCCGAAAAATGACGGCAAACAAACCCCTTTCAAAGGACACCCTGTTTTTAAGGCCCAGCATGCCACCGCAACCTGCTGCCGAGGCTGTTTAGAAAAATGGTACAAGATCAAAAAAGGCCGTCCGCTTTCATCCCAAGAGACTGAAAAAGTGGTGAACCTAATCATCGAATGGATCGAGATTCAGTTAAAAAAAAGAAGGGCCCAATGAGATCGATTGTGATAGGTGGGCTTTTGGGAGGACTTGTACTTTTCGTCTGGAGCGCAATCTCGTGGATGGTTCTGCCGTGGCATCATTCAAACTTCCATAAGTTTGATCAGGAAAAAGTTGTCGAGATTGTGATGCAAACCAATGCCCCTCACAAAGGAATTTATCTCTTACCCAATCCGTCTCACGGCAGCGCCCAAGAACGTAAAGAGGCTCACGAACGGGCGTCCAAAGGTCCCTTTGCTTTTGTGGTAATGAATCCGAAAGGCTGGGGCTCGATGCCGCTTCATATGATCTTTGGTCTTTTGATTCAGATAGCCGGGGCCGGGCTTGTGACCGGATTCCTTACTTTCATAAAAAAACCCGATGCCGCTTACGCAGAAAAATTTATTTTTGTCGTCCTTTTTGCACTAGCTGCCGGAGTCGTTTGCCAGCTTCCTTACTGGAACTGGTGGGGATTTCCCAAGGATTTTATTTTGTTAGCGTTTGCCGATCTTTTAATCGGCTGGTCGCTCGCCGGACTTATGATTGCCAAGGTCGCCTAATATTTGGAAAGGGGAGAAGATCAAATGAAAAAAAATATCATTATGTTTTTAGCAGCTTGTTTCATCGTTACAGGAAATGCATGGGCCGCTAAGGCAAAGGCCGACATTCGCCCGGCGACCCCTGAATCTCAAACGACAGGCCAAGCCAGTTTTGAAGATACGGATCAAGGTCTTGCAATCAATGTGGAGGTTTCGAATCTCGCCCCCGGCCGCCACGGTTTTCACATTCATGAAAAAGGAAGCTGTGAAGAAGGCGGCAATGCCGCAGGGAGTCATTACAATCCCGCCGGCGTCCAACATGGTTTTCTTCCCAAAGACGGCTTAACCTCCGCCCACGCAGGTGATTTTGGAAATATTGAAGTGGGTGAGGACGGAAAAGGAACGCTTCAACTGCTTGTCCCGGGCATTACTCTCCGAGGCGGTCAATATGATGTCGCGGGCCGCGCAGTGATCGTGCATGAAAAAGAAGATGATCTTGGCCAGCCTACAGGAAATGCCGGCGGCCGGATCGGATGCGGCGTCATTGAAGTAAGCGAATAAGATTTAAAAAAATCCCCTCCTTTCATGAAACAAGCCTTGGTTCATCGCAAAGTCGCCTACTTTACTATGGAAATCGCCTTGGATGCTTCCATCCCCACCTATGCGGGGGGATTAGGAGTTCTGGCAGGCGACACCATCCGTTCCGCAGCCGACCTCAAACTTCCCATGGTGGTCGTGACGCTCCTTTACCGGAAAGGTTATTTCCGTCAAAAGCTTGATTCTTCCGGCCGGCAAACCGAACTCGCGGTGGACTGGAAAGTCGAAGATCATTTAAAAGAATTGCCGGCCCGTGTTTGGGTCACGATCGAAGGGCGCAAGGTCCATCTTCGGGTTTGGGAATATAAGATGGTGGGAGTAGGCGGGTTTGAAATTCCTGTTTATCTTCTGGATTCCGATTGTGCAGAAAATCCTGATTGGGCCCGAACGTTAACCCATTCTCTTTACGGAGGAGACGCTTATTACCGTCTCTGCCAAGAAATCATATTAGGGATGGGCGGCGTTAAAATGCTTCGGTCTTTACGTTACCGCCAGATAGAAAAATTTCATATGAATGAAGGGCACTCCAGTTTTCTCATCCTCCGGCTTTTGGTGGAGCAATTGGCCCTCGCACGCAGGTCTTCTGTCACAGACGCAGACATCGAAGCAGTCCGTCAAAAATGTGTTTTTACGACGCACACTCCCGTTCCGGCCGGTCATGACAAGTTTCCAATTGAATTAATCCAAAAGGCCCTGGGTAAAAATAAAATTCTCAATCAAAAAGACTTTTTACCCGACGGCACCCTCAATATGACCCATCTTGCTTTGAGTTTAAGCGGATATATCAATGGAGTTGCCCGGAAGCATGGAGAAGTGACGCGCGAAATGTTTTCTAATTATACGATCGACTCCATCACCAATGGAATTCATGCTGCGACTTGGGCCTCCAAACCTTTTCAAGAGCTTTTTGACAAATACATTCCCGAGTGGCGGCATGACAATGCAAGCCTTCGGCATGCCCTGGATATTCCTAAGTTGGAAATTTGGACTGCCCATATTGATTCCAAACATGACCTCATCAAATATATCAACGAGAGAACAGAAAATAAATTCAGGGAAAGCTTTTTTACGATCGGATTTGCACGCCGCACCGCAGCCTACAAGCGGGCAGATCTGATTTTTACGGACCTCGAACGATTAAAAAAAATCAATTCCAACGTAGGGCGTTTCCAATTGGTCTTTGCCGGCAAGGCGCATCCTCATGACAATGTGGGAAAAGAATTGATCCGCCGGATTTTTCAGGCCAAGGAGGCATTGAAGGACCAGTTTTCCATTATCTATTTAGAAAATTATGATATGGAGCTCGCAAAATTAATCACCTCAGGGGTGGATCTTTGGTTGAATAACCCCGAGGCTCCTCTCGAGGCCTCAGGGACCAGCGGCATGAAGGCAGCAATCAACGGCATTCCCAGTTTGAGTATTCTTGACGGTTGGTGGATTGAGGGTAATATCGAAGGAATTACCGGTTGGGCAATCGGTGAAGAAAAAGCAGGCAAAGAAAAGTCGGATCCTTCAAAAGATGCCCATGCGCTCTATTCCAAACTCGAAAAAGATATTATCCCGATTTTCTATGAATCAAGAGACCGTTACATTGATGTCATGCGCCACGCCCTTGCCTTAAACGGCTCGTTTTTCAATACCCAGCGGATGTTGAGTCAATACGTCGTGAGGGCCTATTTTTCTTAAGTGCAGCATTCTACCAATCCTTTTAAGCTCGTTACCAATTTAAAACCTAAGGGTGACCAGCCGCAAGCCATCGAGGAGCTTGTGAAGGGCCTTGAATCCGGTCTGCGCGAGCAAGTACTGGTGGGGGTGACGGGCTCAGGCAAAACCTTCACCATGGCGCAGGTGATTGCCAAATACGGCAAGCCCGCCCTTGTGATTTCCCACAATAAAACACTGGCCGCCCAGCTTTATAGCGAGTTCAAAGAATTATTTCCCCAAAATGCCGTCGAATATTTTGTCTCTTACTATGATTATTACCAGCCCGAGGCCTACATCCCTCATACCGACACCTACATCGAAAAAGACTCTTCCATTAATGACGACTTAGAACGGCTGCGGCTTCGGGCTACGAGCTCCATTCTCTCGCGCGAAGATACGATTGTGGTCTCAAGCGTCTCTTGTATTTATGGTTTAGGATCTCCCCAAGATTGGCAGGGGATGCTGGTTCAAATCGAAAAAGGACAAACCTTTAACCGGGATTCTTTTTTGGCGGCCTTGGTAGGCATTCAATATGAAAGGATCGAAGGCGAGCTTAAGCGGGGCAGTTTCCGGGTCCGCGGCGGGCGAATCGATCTTTTTCCCTCTTACAGCGAAAATCCGCACCGGATTGAGATTGAGGATGACCGGATCCAGTCTATCACGTTGTTAGACGGCGTCCGTTTCGAAACCATCCGGGAGCTTGATAAGTTTGCGATTTATCCGGCCAAACACTTTGTGACGCCCTTAGATCGTTTAGGAAAAGCCATTGAGGACATCCGAACAGAGTTGGCCTGGCGCGTAAGGGAACTCATTCGCGACGGAAAAGATCTTGAGGCGAAGCGGCTTGAATCGCGGACACGTTACGATCTTGAGATGCTGCGTGAAGTTGGGTTTTGTTCAGGCGTTGAAAACTATTCCTGTCATCTCTCGGGCCGCGCCCCGGGATCCAAGCCTTACACCCTTTTGGATTATTTTCCCAAAGATTTTCTTATTTTGATTGACGAATCCCATCAAACCATTCCCCAGCTGCGCGGGATGTACCATGGCGACATCTGCCGAAAAAAAATCCTGGTGGAACACGGGTTTCGCCTGCCTTCTGCCTTAGATAACCGGCCGCTTCGGTTTGAAGAATTCGACCGCTCGATTAAGCAAGTGATTTATGTTTCGGCCACGCCGAGTACTTACGAAATGCAGCATGCGAAGAAAACGGTGGAGCAGATCATCCGCCCAACGGGGCTCATGGATCCCCAAATCGAGGTCCGTCCCAGCAAAGGACAGATCGATGACCTCATCGCTGAAATTAAAGCCGGCTCAAAGAAAAATGAAAGAACGCTTGTGACCACACTTACCAAACGGATGGCAGAGGACCTTTCACGATTTCTAAAAGAGGTGGGGATTAAAGTCAATTATCTTCATTCGGAGCTCGACGCCTTTGAACGGGTGGAGATCTTGCGTGATCTAAGACTTCAAAAATATGACTGTGTCGTCGGGATCAATCTGCTCCGGGAAGGACTCGACCTTCCCGAGGTGTCTTTAGTCGCCATTTTGGATGCAGACAAAGAAGGATTCCTGAGGAGCTCAGTTTCTTTGATCCAGACCGCAGGTCGGGCGGCGCGTCATATCCACGGAAGGGTCCTGATGTATGCCGGCCGGGTGACGGATTCGATGAAACAGGCGATCGAAGAGACGGGCCGGAGGAGGAAACTTCAAGAGGAGTACAACCGAAAACAGGGCATTGTACCGGCTTCCATTCAAAAAGAGATTCGCGCCGGGATTGAGCAGTATCAGCGCGCGGAAGAATTCGTCTCGGAAGTTGTAGGCGAAGAAAAAGCCGAGCATGATCTAAAAAGTTATCTTGCGCATCTGAAAGAGAAGATGGAACTCGCCTCCCGGTCGCTTGATTTTGAACTCGCAGCAAAATTGCGGGACAAAATCCGCACTTTTGAAGAAGAAAAAGGAATTCAAATATTGACACGCAATTCGGAAGTCCCCTATAATCCGCCTGTAGAAAAAATTTCCGAGACGGCGAGACAAAATAAAAAGCGGAGGCTCAGAAAAAAATAGATGGACGCAGCGCTAAAATTTTTTGAAGAAAATAAATTTGTCGCGATCATTCGCACTAGTTCCAACGAAGATGCAGAAGAAGTTTTAAAAGCCGTTACGGCAGGTGGTATCAAGATCGTCGAAATCACCATAACAGTTCCTCAGGCTATCAAACTTATCGAAAGTTGGAGCAAACGTGAGGGGGTCTTAGTCGGGGCGGGTACGGTGACCGACGGAGAAATGGCGCAGCGTGCAATCAATGCAGGAGCAAAATTCCTTACCAGTCATTACGCTGATCGCGAAGTCATCAGTGTTGCAAAAAACAATAATGTTTTCCTGATTCAAGGCGCATCTACGACGACGGAGGCAGTCAACGCTTGGCAGCAGGGCGTGGATCTGGTGAATATCTATCCGGCCGAAGCCTTTGGAGGACCGCGTTATTTGAAATCCATCAAAGGCCCGCTTCCTTTTATTAAACTGATGGCCTCTGGAGAGATCACGCTAGAAAACGCTTTCGATTACCTCAGATATGCTTGCGCGGTGGCGATCCACGGACCCATCCTTGATAAGGCGCTTGTCCGGGCTCACAATTGGCAGGAAATTACCGAGCGCTGCAAGCAGCTCACCCAAAAACTGGAATCCCTCAAAGTCTCCAAAAGCGCCAGTTAATCCGTTTCTTTTTCTCTTCAGCAAGATCTAATCTTTATTGATCTCTAAAGATCACTCTTTGAAAATGATAAAAGATCAAGCGATTACGGTCAATTGGGTCAGTTTGATAGCTATATAGCTTAAAAGTTCAAGAAAACCGACCAACTGCTGCTAACCAACTGCCTCAATTGACACTACGAGGGAGCTATGTTATATTGGCCGCCGTTAGTCATCCCTTAAGGAGCGTCGTTTCAACAACTTGTGAGAAAAACAAACAGAAGCATTTTCGTTTTTTCCCTCCTATTCTTCGCCGTAGGAATTTCTCTACCCGCTCGGGCCGCATGGGTGTGGTCTCCGGAAGCCGGCAAATTCATCAACCCGGACGAAACCGTCCAAGAAACACCTCAAAAGCAATTTGACTACGCCCAAGATTTTTATAAGAAAAAAGACCTCAAAGAAGCGGCCGATCAATTTCGTATTCTGATCAAAAGATATCCGGGCTCCCAAGTGGCACCGGAGAGTCAGTTTCGGTTGGGTACGATCTATGAGGAGCTGGGCGATTATTACCGCGCCTTCCGCGCCTACCGGGATCTTTTAACCCGTTACCCGCAAAGCGACCGGGTCGCAGAGGCGGTCGAGCGTGAGTACCGGATCGGAAATCTTTTTCTCTCTGGCCAAAAGGGCAAGGTCATGGGGGTTGCGATTCTGTCTGCCGGGCCGCGGGCGGTCGAAGTTTTTAAACATATCGTTGATGCCGCACCTTTTAGTGATTATGGCGACAAGGCCTGGTTCCAATTGGGCCTCGCTTATAAAAAGACCAATCAATTTGAAGAGGCCATTCAAACCTTCCAAGGCCTGATCGACCAGCATCCGCAAAGCACACTTATTCCCCAGGCCCGTTACCAAATTGCAGATACCTCTTACCTCCAATCCGTGGTGGCAACGCGCGATCAGCGTGTGATGGACAGGGCCGCCGAAGAAATCGAGCGGTTCCTTACCCGTTACCCCGATTCCACTGTTTCCGAGAAGGCAACAAGACTCCGCCAAGAGATCGACGAAAAGAATGCGGAAAAAAATTATCGCGTCGCCCTTTTCTATGAAAAAGAAAATTATCTAGACAGCGCTTTTATTTATTACCGGGACGTCTCGGCGCGTTATTCCCACACGAGCTGGGGCAAAAAGGCGGCGGAGAGACTGCAGGCCCTTGAGAAACCGGCTGAATTTCTTAAATCACAGGAAAATGTCGTTGCGTCTCAAAAACAAAAGCTCCGCGATCAATTAAAGGCCGAAGGATCCGACCCCGCCAAAAAGAAAGAATTGGAATGGCAGATCAAGCAAACCGAGAAACAGGAAAAAGAACTTCGTAAATCAAAGCCGGAGACTTTGAAGAGACGCAAATCCGCCCTCGAACTCAAAGAACAAAATCTCCGGGAAAAATGGAAGGCGCTTAAGAAAAAGAAGAAATTTTTCTCTAAAAATCTTTCGCCCGATCTCGAGGCGGCCTTCAAGCGTTGGGAGGCCTCTTTACAAAAAGAACAGAGCGATCTTGAGCGGGAGCAAATGCAGATCAAAGAATGGGGAAGAAGCCTGGGCGTTAAGACCACTCCTTTCTATAATGAACTCATTCCTTTCGGAAAAGACGCGCCCTCTCCTTTAGAACAGCTTCACCAAGTGGAGGCCAAGCGCTTTAGAGAAATCGCTAGCAAACAAACTAAAATTTTGAGGGAGAAAGAAAAACTCTACCGCGAATACGAAAAATTTATAAGTCTTAGAAGCACCGCAAGCGTCCAAAATCCAGCCCATGATGAGGTGGGGGCGAAACTCGAAAAAGAAGTCGTCGAGATGGAAGAGCTCGACCGCCAACTTCAGGAAAAAGAAGCGCTTTATCAGAAAAATTACGGCACGCCTTCCTGGCAGGCGGTTTTGCGCGTCCCCGGAAAAGTGATTGAGCATTCCGCCCGCCAGCTGAATCCTTTCGAAGGAAATGCGCGTAAAGACTGGGAATCCAAATCACCGGAAGAACTTAAGGTCCTCCACAAACAGTGGCAGGAAAAAATCACAGAACAGAAGAAACTGGTGGAGACCATTTCGCACGCCTTTGATAATGAACTCGAGCGCGCGGAAGAAAATCATCTTACATCTAAAATCGAAGAGCCGCAAAATGCCTCCTCTCTCCGGCATGCCATCAAGCAGCTTGAACGGGAGATCCGCGGCCGCTACAACGAAATCCAAGACCGGAACGATAAAAAGAATGCGCTTTTGGAAGAACTGGAACAGACCCTTCATGGAAAAAAACACAAAGGCGCCCTCTCGCAGATCGCGGCACCGGTCCGGGGAGCGTATGGAGCAGGGAAGGCTTTTATCTTCGGACTTCCTGACCGGGGCGTGACGATTACCAACGAAGCAAAACAGGTAAGCCCTAAAGAAGAGGATCAAGCCGTCATTCGTTCCCTTAAAGAAGCCATTGAACTGGAAAGCATTTTGATTGAGGCGAGGAACCGTGAGATTGAACAATTCAAAAGGGAATTGGAAGCCCTTCGGGCCCAGGCCTCTTTGGGAAAAACCCAGCCTGCCCGGCCGCTTCTTGTAAAAATTCCTTATGTGTTTGTCCGCGAAGCCGTGGTAAGCGCCAATAAGCTTGTTCCTAGAAAAGATCAGCATGAAAAACTTATCGAACAGTTGAACAAAGAAACCGCGATCTTAGAACAGATGAAAAAGGATCTCACGAATTTGGAGATTGTTCTGCAGGAAAAGGGCGGAAAGGCTCCCGCTGAACGGCAAAGCCTTCCTCAGACGGCCGCGGTACCTGTGCCGGATCAAAAGACTTTGCAGGATGAAATCCACGCCTTAGAAAAACGGCTGGAACTTTTAAGGGCCGATTACGAACGCCAAAGAGAAGGATATGAAAAGATCCGCTGGAATAAAATCTTCTCAGGCCGGCCCAAGGTTCGTCCCAAAAAGTTACGGGCGGTCGAGAAGGATTTGACCTCTCTCATTGAAGACGAAAGAAAAATCCACGAAGAGGAGAAGCTCTTACTCTTCAAAAAGAAGGCCTTGCTTCAGCAGCTTGCGGCCGGTCCAACGGCCGAAATTTTTTCAAAAGAACTCAGTGCCGCCAAGCAGCAAATCGATTCACGCTTGAATGAGATCGAAAAACAAAAAATTGCATTAGGCCAAGAATTAAAGCGTTTACAACCCCCCGTCCATCCCGTCTCCTGATGTTTCGTAAGACATCCTTTCAATTCTCCTTATTGCTGGTGGCCTTGTCTTTTTTTTCTGCCTGCGGCTACACGCAAAAGGCTGCGCTTCCGGCGGGGATTAAGTCCATTCATGTAGATACGTTTAGAAACAAGATGTCGTTATCGCGTCTTTATGCTTATGAGCCGGGTCTTGAAATCAAGATTTCAAAAGCCGTGATTCGGCGCATGAATATCGACGGGAATCTCAAGGTTGTTTCGCGCCAGAAAGCGGATGCGATTTTAGAGGGAGATCTTGTGGCCCTTGATCAAGAAGGTCTTCGCTTTACCGGCCTTGAAGGGGTGGAGGAATACCGCCTGTATGTCGTGACGGCCCTTCGTTTAAAAAATGCAAAAACCGGGGACATCATCTGGGAGGAACCTAATTTTTCGGGGGATTCTACTTATTTTGTCACGGGTGCGCGCGCCATTTCCCGCAACGCTGCCGCGGAACAAGCGATAGAACGCCTCGCCCGCAATATCGTCGACCGGATTGTCGAAGACTGGTAAGCGTTCCTTCCGAGGATGACGTTTCCTCTTTTTGTACTTGTCGGTGACCCGTTTCTTTGCGAAGAAAAACGCAAAGAACTTCTAGCGTCCCTCCAAAAAAAATTCGGATCGGATCTCTCCGTAAGCCTTCGCCGGGCAGGTGATTTTTCCGTCAAAGACCTCTTGTCGGAAGCAAGGACGCTGCCTTTTCTTTCTCCCGCCCAGGTTTTTTGCGTCAGAGACGCCCATGAATTCACCAAAGATGAGACCCTTCTTTGGGGCGAATATTTTAAATCCCCGCATCCTCAAAGTTTTATCTTCTTTGAATCCGACGCCTTGGAAAAAACTCATCCTTTTATTCAGTGGGCCAACCAGGCCAAGCAAGTTTACTTTCTCCAAGCCGAGAGTTCCAGAGCCGCCTCACGGTTTATTCAGGAGAAACTAAAAAAAGCGGGAAAGAAAATTACTCCCGACGCCCAAAGATTGTTGGAAGAACAAGTGGGGGATTCCTATTTATTTTTAGATTCTGTCCTGGAGCGTTTGATCGCCCTGGCGGGTGAAAAAATAGAAATTGACCGCTCTCTTGTTTCGGCCGTCCAAGAAAAGCTCGAGCAATTTCAAACCGATGATCTTTTAAACGCGATTTCAGAGAGGAATTCGGCCAAGGCCTTGGCGGTTTTAAACGATCTCTTGGACGAAAATTTCAGGGATTTCCCAGCGGTCCTGGGGCTTTTGCATTGGCAATTGCGCCGTTTGTGGGAGGCGAAGGGCCCATCTTCGCGGTTTACTAAAAGAGAGACCGAGAAAATTCTCGAAGGACTCTTTGGGTTGGATTGGCAGTTAAAGACCGGCCGTGCCGAAGGCCGTTATGAAATCGAAAGCTGGCTGGTCCGAACTCTTGGTTAGGCTGTTTTCTTACTGGATTTTTTGAGTGCGATCGCGATCCTGGCCTTTTTCCGGTTGGCCCGTCCTTTGGGGACAATACCGCGAGAAACCGCCCGGTCCCATTTTGACACTAAAGTAGTTCCAAGAGGTTGGGCCTCTTGGGGATGGGTGCCGGCAAGCAGGCTGAATTTCTTCCAAAGGGTATGAAGCTCAGAAAGGACGGCTTGATTGCGGGTCTTCTTCTTCACGTCTTTACGGATTTGCTTGATCGCTGAATGTAAGTTTGCCATGAGAGGCGAAACTCTACCACAGGTCTCGGAGCCGTGTCAACCGTCCCAAAGAAACAAAAAAAATGAGTAAATCAGGCCTTCTTAAAGCGACCGCCATTATCGGATCCCTGACACTTTTGAGCCGTGTTTTGGGGATGACGAGGGACATCTTTAGCGCCCAAGGCTTTGGAACCTCATGGCAATGGGACGCTTTTATTTACGCCTTCATGCTGCCTAATTTCATGCGCCGCTTAGTGGGTGAAGGTGCGCTCACCAGCGCCTTCATCCCTGTTTATACGGACATTATGCAAAAAGAGGGAAAAGAAAAAGCCAACCAATTTGCCCACGTGATGTCCGGCGTTCTTTTTTTAGGCTTAGGCGCCTTGGTAGTCTTGGTTGAGATCTTTCTTGTCTTTTTTTTAAAATTTTCATCTCCGCCGCCTACGATCCGCCTCACAGCCGAGCTTTCACAACTCTTCTTTCCTTACCTTATTTTTATGGCCTATTGCGCACTTGCGGCGGGAATTCTTAATTGCAGTAACTCATTTTTTTCACCGGCCCTTAACCCGGTCATCCTGGACCTTGTGTGGATCTTCGCCATTCTCTGGGTTTTGCCCATGAGTATTTCGCCTGAGAAAAAAATTTACTTTCTTTCTCTTTGGATCTTTGCATCCGGAGCATTGCAGTTGGGGGTGCAACTGCCTTATCTTGTTCGCTCGGGTTACAGGCCGCGCTTTGTCATGGATTTTTCTCATCCGGGGTTAAAGCACGTGGGAGAATTAATTCTGCCTGCTGTTTTGGGATTCGCGGTGATGCAGATCAATATCTTGGTGGACTCTACCATGGGTCTTTGGATTGGGGAAGGCGCAAACTCCAGTCTTTGGTATGGAAACCGTTTGATGCAGTTTCCCTTGGGGGTTTTTGCGATTGCGATGGGGACAGCGCTTTTACCCGCGATTTCGCATCACACGGCCCGTAACGAACACGAAGAGGCAAAGCGCTCGCTTGCGTTTGCTCTTCGAAGCATTTTTTTCATTATTATTCCATCCACCGTTGGTCTGATCGTACTCCGGACTCCCATTGTGAGGCTTCTTTTCGAGCGGGGAGAATTTGACGCAGTTTCCACGACACGCACTTCTTTTGTTGTGCTTTGTTTCACGATCGGGCTTTTTGCGTATTCAGGTCAAAAAGTACTGGTGACAGGTTTTTATTCCTTGAAAGACACGAAAACTCCCATGAAACTGGGCGCTCTGACTTTGATCCTCAACATCATTCTCAATTTCATTTTGATGAGACCGCTGAAAGAAGGCGGGCTTGCGCTGTCAACCTCGATCTCAGGAATTGTGAATTTCTTTGCACTTATTTTTCTTTATGACCGGAAAATCCGTGGATTTCCGGCCAAAGAGATTGGGGTCGCTTCTTTTAAAATTTTAATGGCGAGTATCGTGATGGGGATCGCGGCGCATTATTTGTATGGCTGGATTTATCCTCTCACGGGTGGCGGCACAACGGTGCGGCTTTTGGTCAGTGTTTTTACGGGCATGGGTTTTTCTGTCATCATTTATTTGGCGCTTTGTTTTCTTTTGAAAGTCTCGGAAGTCCATGATGCCTTGAAGTGGATGCGCACCTCAGCGTTTGCAAAATTTTCGCCCAAGGCCGTGGAAGATAGAGAATGAAGGCGCCGTCTGTTTTTGAAGAAAAGGCGAAAAATCTTCCGCTGACACCCGGAATTTATCTCATGAAAGGGAGCGAAGGGGAGATCCTTTACATCGGAAAGGCCAATTCGCTCAGGAAACGGGTTCAGTCTTACTTAAGGACCCAAAGCCTCTTGCCAAAAATCCGAATCCTTATTTCGAGAGTCTGTGATCTGGATTATATCGAAACCCCTACCGAAGTTGACGCGCTTTTGCTTGAAGCCGACCTCATCCGAAAACACAGGCCTCGTTACAATCAAGAGATGAAGGATGATAAGAGTTATCCGCTTTTAAAGATTACTGGAGATGAATTTCCAAGGATTCATCTCACCCGGAATAAATCCGATGCCAAGGCCGCCTATTACGGGCCTTACACCGATGCCAAGCTTTTGCGTGAGGCCATCACGCTCATCAACACCCTTTTTCCAATCCGCAAATGCCGCAAACTTCCGAAGAAGGAATGCCTTTATTATCACATCGGCCAATGTCTTGCCCCCTGCATCAAACCGGAGGTGAAACCCCAGTACGACCGGCTCGTCAATGAAGTCAAAAGTTTTTTGGGCGGCGGCAAGAAAAGTTTTATGGATTATCTGACCGAGCGGATGTTTCAGGCGGCGGGGGAACTTCGCTTTGAAGACGCGCAGTTTTTCAAAGAACAGATCGAGGCGCTCGGCCGGCTTAAGAAAAAACGCTTCTTGCCGCGGTTTAAAGAATTACGGATTGTCTTTTCAGCCACCGCAGAACTGAAACGCCTTCTTCAGATGGAAAAATTTCCCGAGAAGATTGTCTGCCTCGACGTCTCCCATATTCAAGGAAACGAGGCCGTAGCTTCGCGTGTGGCCTTTTACCGCGAGCTTCCCAACAAATTGGAATACCGGCGTTACAAGATAAAAACCGTTACGGGAATCAATGATTACGCCATGATCCAAGAAGCGCTGGGCCGAATGTTGGTAGGTCTTGAGGAGGGGCGTGAAACTTTCATTCCCGATCTTATTGTGATTGACGGAGGTAAAGGTCATTTGAGCGCGGCGGCGGAGGTTCTCAAACGCGAAGAATTTGAAGAAATTGAGCTGATCTCTTTAGCGAAGCGTCTGGAGACAGTGTATTCCTTGCGCTTAGGAGGCGAAGTTCCGATCCCCAAGAATTCATCGGCCCTTCATTTGCTGCAAAAAGTCCGGGACGAGGCCCACCGTTTTGCCATCAACTATCACCGCGAGCGCAAAGAAAAAGCAATGGTCCGCTCCATCCTCGATGAAATTCCTGAAATTGGCGAGAAGAGAAAACGCGTACTTCTGGAACACTTTGATTCCTTAGATATCCTTCGCCGCAGCGGCGTCAATGAGCTGGCCGGCCTACCGGGAATGACCCGCAAGAGCGCAGAAATCGTCTTGTCCTACCTCAGACCCCAAAATCAGAACTAGCATTTACTAGCAATCCCCTCCAATCTATGAGAGGACTTAAAATCTCCTAACCCTAAGTATTACAGGCATTTGTAATTACCCAAAACCCAGGGTAAATTTGTCGTAATTCATATTTTTTGGGGCAAGCCGTCTTTCAGGCGGCATCGGACTAATGGGAACAAAACCAATCTTGAGTTTATGCTTGCGAAAATCCACCGCTATTTTTCTGTCTTTTTCTCTAACTCTTTTAAATAGTCTTTCATATGCCCAAGCTCCTGCGGGCGAGGCTGTCTCTCGATTCCCATTAGTCGATGAGGCCCCAAGTCAGACTTTGCCCAAAGATCTGACTCAGTTAAGCCTGCCCGCGGAGCTTGGCGCTATTCAAGAAATCCATAAGGGAAATTCAGATAAGACGGTTATTTATCTGGAGGATGCGCACACCCTCTATGAAGCCCAAAAATCGATCCAGGGTCTTATAGGATATTTCCAAAAAACTTACGGATTGAATTTGGTTGCTTTGGAAGGAGGCGAGGGCAAACTCGATCCTTTTCTCTTCCGAACTTTTCCTGATCCTAAAACACTCAAACAGGTTTTTGAAGACTATCTTCAAAAAGGGGAGCTGTCCGGCGCGGCGGCGGCCAGCATTCTAGGAGATCAGCCGGCCGAATATTACGGAATCGAGGAAAAAAATCTTTTTGAGAAGGGAACACTTGCCTTCTTGCGGGTCCAAAAGATCAAACCCAAACTTTTACGCTCCCTCGCCCGGGCTCAAACGGGATTGGATAAGCAAAAAAGAAAGGTTTACCCGGCGAGGCTTTTAGAATTGGATCAAAAGTCAAAAGATTTTGAAGAGCACAGGCTCGATCCCGCCTCATTTCTAAAAACACTTCAAACCTATCAAATTCCCACCACTGGCTTCCCGCATTTGGAGGCTCTTTTCAAGGAAATCCAGGATGAAAACCAGGCGGATCAAAAAGAAATTCAGGGTGAAATTGAGGAATTGGCTAAAAAGCTTCGCCCGCTCATTCTGGAAAAATCAGATTTGATGAAATTCAATCAAAAGGGTCAGGCTTACCGGACCTCTCAACTTTCCCCCAAGGAATTTGCGCACTATTTGTTGGAAGAAGCAAAGCCCTTGGGATTAGAGACTTCGAGATTCAAAGCCCTTCAAACCATCACACAAAATTATCCGCTTCTTCTTCAGATGCAGGCAAGTGTCTTTTTCGAAGAACTCGAATTTTATCTCCAAAAAATGAAATCCTCACTCTTGGTGAGTGAAGAGGTCCGCCGGTTAGACCAAAGCGACCGGAGACTGTTTCTTTTAAAGCGCCTTGCCAAGCTGGAACTTACTCGGAAAGAACTGGAAGAGTTTAAAGAAATGCAAAAAGAGGATTTACCTGAATTTCAAATTTGCAGTGAGTTTTATGAAATTGCCGAGGTCCGTGAAAAAATCCTTTTTGAAAATTTGAAGGGATTGACCGAAAAGAAAAAAGCCTCGCAGGTTCTTTTTCTCTCAGGCGGTTTCCACACCAGGGGCATGACGGAGGCCTTTAAGAAAAATGGAATTTCCTATGTTCTGATTTCGCCCCGCATCACCCAGGTTCCCGAAGAAAGTCCCTATCAACGCATCATGAAAGGCGATGTGTCATGGAAAAATTATTTCCGTGTAGAGAATGGCCAAGTCAATCTTTACAACGCCTTCAGCCGGGCGACGGTGGAGCAGTTGACGTTAAACGTAGGGGTGCAATTCATTGCGCCCCCATACGAACACAATGCGCAAGGCACGATAAATCGTGCCCCTAGCGTGTTAAAAACCTGGCGCGATGAAGTGATTAGGCGTCTTGCAGCGGAGGAAAAAACCAGCCAGGCTCGTAAATACACTCGCTTCATTGACGAAACAGCCCTTCGGATGATTGGGAAAGAAGAGCGTCAATCGTTTGAGAATGAACTAAGAGGGCGGGTCGACCGCTTCCTTGAAGGCCTTAAAGGTTTAGTGAATCAAAACAAACTGACGGAAGAAAATCTTTTCCGGCTTTTCAAACAACCGGCTTCCATGCCGGCCGTCAACATTGCATCTTTGATTCCAGGTTTTGAGGTGAGAAAAGAAGCGATAGGATTAGGAGAGCTCAAACTCAGTGGCTATGTCTCTTCCGCCAGTCAATTAGATAAGCGATCGCGAAAAGGAGAAATACTCCGATCAAGAACGTCCATAGAATTTCCATCGTTTCAATTACCTCCTACATCCTTTTTAGGATCTTCGGCGGGACAAGCTAACCAAGCTAATAAGAATAGTAGCACGAATGCGATACCTAACGCAATCTTGCCCGAAACAGCCAAGTTGGGATCTCGCCAAAGGGACAAAAGTGAGGAAGCGGTTACCAAGCCCGTGATGAGGTTGAACAGTGCTTTGGATACTGCGTCTCTTCGGTATGGTTTAAAAAGATCAAACATACCTGACAGCGTACCCAGCCTAGGAGCAGATGTCAATAAAAATAATAAAATTTATGATTATAATGAATATATAAAAATCACCGCAAAGGCCGAGGTGCGCTTGGCCGGTTGGGCCAAGCACTCCTCAGTCCTTGCCCTGCTCAGGGCAAGGGCCGATGTGCGGGCGACGAGGAAAGAACTTTACGATTTTGAGCGGTGGCGGATGAATGAGATTTTGACAGAGGCGAAAGCCGTTCAAGACAAATACGGTCCTCGAATACCGAGGGATACAGAGGAAAAGCAAGCCTTAAAATCTGAACTGATAAAACTGGGGGAGGAAATGGATGACCTTTTGATGACCTGGCTTTTTCCTCCCGAAGCCTTCGATCAAGAAGCGAATCATTTCATTGAGGTGGTGGACCAGTTTTACGTCAAGCAAAAAGCAATCTCCCAAAACCTCCTGAGAAAATTTTTCCTTCTCGATTTAGAAAGCCTCCTCAAAAAATTTCCAGATTCTTATCCCGAGACTGTATCTGAATCCGAGGTGACAAAAAGCCCCAAGGAATTTTTGCTCAACCGCCTCACGCCTTACCGTAACTCCATTGGAGATCTCAGCCATCCATTCGAGATGGCGGTGGAAGCAATTGAGAGATCGGAATGGGCAGTTGCTCGAGAGTATTTATCTTCCATAGTCCAAAAAGCAACGAGGCGGCCGCATAATCTCCCCGAAGAATCAAGCTATGTGATGACCCTTCGAGATGTTCTGTCTTCGATTGAACGGATCATTCAGGCCCGTTCAGAGGTTCGTTCAGAGGAACAAAATAAAATCCAGGCGATGAATCAGAAGCTTGCAATTCTTGATCAAGCCGCAGTCCAAGTCATACGTGAAGTAAGCCAAGCTGAAGCCAAACGGGGAAAAGAAGCTCCGGGAATTTCACAGGCTTTTCAAATCAGCCGATTCCTTGCGCTTCTTAAACGCGAGGCAAGAATTTCTAAGCCCCCGGTTAAACTTGATGACCTCATCCAAACTCTCATCGGCATTTATTCCGGCGCCGACCCCTTTGCCCAACCAAACCTCGAGAATCCCGTAAAACAACTGCTGATTCTCATCGCCCAAAATATTTCTCCTCCTGAAACAAAGGAAGAAAAGAAACTCATTACAACTCCCGAGCCCGCGGCGAATCCCCTTGCCCTTGACCGCCGCGCCTTCAACTGGCTTTTCACGCAAGGCGTTCTCAAACTCTCTACCGGAGGGTTTACGGAATTATTCGGTGAAGCCGCCAAGAGCGTTCTGCAGGAATTGAGAGATCAGAGATTTGTCAATGAACAGATGCCGCTTCTCATAAATGCTATGAAAGATCACGTGAGCGTTGATTTAAGTTTCACAGTTCCCCATTTGCATTTATCCGGCATGGGTTTTATAGCAAGCATTCTGGCAAGGCAACAGGGTGGATATTCCAAGAGATACCGAGTCCAGACAGATCCCGATCAAGCAAGAGAACAGATTTTCATGGTTTTTGAAGATGCCCTTTTTCATTCCATAGAAAAAGAACTTCCTGTCTGGGCAAGAAAAAATGCCTCTTTGGTCGCCCGCGGGATTTCTTCTGCCCAAAAGGAGGGTTCAGAGGGCCCTTTTCCGGAAAGAGCTAATCCGGAAATGGCTGACATGTTGAAAAAGATAAGAATTCGTGAGTTGGTCCAGGGTTTTCTGGACAAGGAATTTCCTTTGGTTACTCCTTGGCTTCAAACCATTTCCCCGGCTTCCCAATTCGTTTCAAGTTTACCGGATGATTTGGCCCTTAAAGTTGCGGAAAATTTAATACGTATCGAGGCGCCAGGACAGTCCGCAATAAAAGATCCAATCACAAAAATTCTTTCCGACGAACTCAACTTAATTCACATCCAGCTCCACAAGATTGAATTGATTGAAGGACTGGTCACGGCCGCAGCAAAAGCAGGGAAGGAATATCAACTCAGCGCCGAAGAGAAATCAATCTACAGCCATGAACAAGAACTCCTCGAAAAAGAAAAAGAGCTTGAAGCCTCGCTTGCTTCTTTTGAGACGATTCGGGAGTATTTGCATACTGCTCGAGCAGAAGCGCGAGTGGCGACTAAGGATTTTTCAAAACTTCGTCGTGATTTCCAACCGCTCGAAGATAGAGAGCCTCGCCAAGAATTTCAAAAGACATTCGGTAATGTAGATCAACTCGAGCTTCCCAGATATTTCGCGTCCCTTGGATTTTCTTTATTTGGAGGGAAGGGTGTCGAAGATTTTGGGAGAGTAAACGAATTTGTCTATCAGTTTTCTTCTGAATGGCTGTGGGGAGCTTTTGGTGATATCGCCGGAAACTTTGGTAGGCAAAGACCTTCACGGCCGCAGGGATTTCAAGAGACTTTCAACCGTCCCGTCGCCCAGGACGCGCTTCGATTTCTTATCGCGAGCAGCGGCACGTTCCATTTTCTGCCAGTCTTGCGTCCAAAACCAGGTCTGGTCCAAGTCAATCATCGCTTGAGTCTTGAGGAAAAGGGCAAAGCGCAGAACTTCTTTCACTTCGCCCGGCGTGAGCTGTTTCAAGATTCGAGCCATCGCTTGGGGGACTTGGACGGTTTCAGTTTTCATAACAAAATAAATAGTAGCACTCTTCTTGTGCCTCGGCAATCGATTCCTCTCTCCCGCTCTGAGGTTCGCAGTGAAGGAGAGTTGGAAGGCGAGGATTCACTACGAAGTCTTAAAAGAAAAGTGGAGGCAAAGCTGGATGGACTGGAACTGGGCGGCGGATACTACTTCATTCTTCAGGAGGATGGGAGTTTCGGCATTTGGGAAAAAAGAGAAGGAGAAGACGATCAGGTGGGCAGGATCATGCCCCTTGCTTTTTGGTTCAAAGAAGGAGTGCCGGCTGTTGAAACAGGGTATTCAATTTTTCAGTCCGCGCTTCATCAGAATCGGGGAATTGTTTCAAGTTTTATTGAAGCGTTAAGCCGTGAACTTCCAGCCGATGTTATTTTTGTTCAAACGATCCTCAATCCGCCCACCTTGGAGAAAATTGCCAGAAATTTATTAGAGAAGAAAGGGCAATTTCCCGACGAGGATTGGCAACAAATTTCCAGGACACTCCAAGATTTCACAGAGATGATTGGTCTTGATAAGAAAGAATACGAGGATCGGCCGGAATTTTCTGAAATTGTACAAGATTCCCCGGTCAATAAGCTCCAGATAAAGTTAAGCAACCAATTAGCCGGCGCTTATTTTCGTCATCCCGAACTCAAGCCCTCGACCGAAGTGCTTTGGCAAACCAAGCTCGGCCGCCTCGCCGCGCATTACGGGAAAGGAGATATTCATCTTGGAGTTAACGAAGCCGGATTCCTGGAATTAATTTCAAGCAAGCCGGCCGAAAAAGAAATTCCTCCGGAAGTTGTCCCGAGAAAATCTTTAAGACCTGCGATGGTTACTTTGCTTGGCCGTCTTGCGGGAGTTATTTTGGCGTATTGGGGGATTGCCTCGTTCTTTCCTGCTCTTGAAGCGCTTGCCCGGATTGTAGCCGGCACGATGCTTACCGTATTAGCTTACCGCTGGTATAAAAATAATTTTCCATCTTCTATTGAATCTCAATCACGCGAGGATCAAAACCAACGAGATCAAAGCGGGCGCCGCTCTGAGGTCCGAATTGACAACCAGAGAAGGGAAAAACTCATAAAAATTGAAGCAGCTTATCGAGCTCTCTTGCGGGCCATTGAAAAAGAATTGCCCGAGCAGGTTCAGGAAATCCCGGGATACGGCCAATTTTATCCGACGCACTTTATCGTGATTCCGGAGATCGTGGATTTTTTAGGCAAGAAATCGGCGGAGAAAGGTGGGTCTTTGTCTCTTCTTGATTTCGGCGGCGGAAACGCACATACCGCGTTTCGATTGGCTGCGGCGGGTGAGAAAATAAAAATCACTTCCGTAGAAAAAAATCCGTTCCTTGCCGCGTTAGCCGAAACCGTTCGCTTGGGCGTTAATGAAAATTCTTTGATAAAGCTTTCAGCGGCTTACGAAATCTTAAAAGGGAAAACAGAAACCGAAAAAGTGAAGGGAAAAATCGAATCTGAAATTATTCCGAAACTTCAAACACTGAATGAGGTATTGAGAGAAACCGGAGTCCTGAATCGTGTGGAGCCGGTTGAGGGCGACGGATTCAAGATTGACCTTAAAAAATTTCAAGCGGTGTATCTAAATTTTCCCACGCTTCGAGAGGCTGAAGGAGAAGCGTTCCAGGAAGCATTTACAAAAAAGGTCACTGCCGAACTTCCGCCCGGCGCTTTTGTGATTTTATTCCGTCATCCTTTCCCGGCCGTCGATCATCTCATTCAACATCTTGAAAGCCGGGGCTTTAAGAGGATTACCAAAGATTTCTTTGCCATGGATTTCCCCGTTCTTATTTTCCAAAAGCCGGCAGATCTGTCTAAAATTCAAAGCGAGGCTGAAAAAAAATTCCGCCGGGAATTCCGCGGGGCGATTCCCGAAGTCCGCGAATTTTTAGGTTTGACGGCTGCAGATCTACGGACGCTTACAAGTTACGAGACTCCTTCTACCCGCTCATCGGACGTCACAAAGCACGTTCTTAAATTCCGTCAAAGAAATCCGATTTTATTTTTTTCCAAAGAATTTAAGTCGTCTTTTCGAGACATTCAACAAGAATTTAACCGATTATTGAAACAGGAGGGCGAACGTGCTGAGATGGCCCATAGGGTCAACGCAGGTCTAAATATTCGTATGATCAAAAGAAGGGGAATCGCCGTCCTCCTTGAATATTCTGCAGAGGGAAACGATTTAAAAGGACTTTCTCAAGTAAAACGAGAAAATGTACTTGTGCTTGCCGAAGCGATTGGAAAAGCTCTGGCGCGGCTTCATAAGGAGGCGCAGATCAGTCATGGAGATCTTGCGCGAGGTTTAACTCCAGTGCTCGCACCAGAGCACATTTTCTGGAAGCAAGACCAAAAGAGAGATATCGAAGTTCACTTCATAGATTTTGGCCCAAGCAGTCGTTCTTCAATCGAAGATGAAAAAAAGTCGATGGGAATCGCACTCGCCCGTTATTTGAATTCGTTTGCCTCGGAAGAAGAAATCCAAACCGCTTTTGATCGGGGCTACGATTCTGTGAAACCCGAAGCGCGCTCCGAAGCCCGGGCTTCGGAATCCGAAAAGCCGTGGTACCGCGAAACGGTGAAAGGAACAATTCCCGCAGAGGAAGTAAAGAAAAGCCTTTTCGGCATTCGTCGTGCTTTGCCCGCAATTAATGATGAAATCGGCGAATTATCACACAATCCAGAAATTCGGATTGATGAAAGCGATGTCAGCGACAAAATGATAAGTCAATACGTAAGGGCGATCCGGCGGTTTAACCATGAGACCTTGCGTCGGCGCATGACACCGATGAGACTCGAAAAAGAATACTTAGGTCTTCACCGAGTCGTTGGAGGGAAAAAACTGATCGACAAGGCGGGCCGTTATTCAGGTCTCCGATACGCGGATTCTGCCGCCCAAATTTTCAAAACGATATTTACTTCCCCGTTCAACGAATGGGTGAAAAAAGATCCGATCGCCGCGGCAGCGCATGCGTTCGTCACACTAGTCAACCTCCAGCCCCTTGACGATGGCAACAAGCGTACCGCAAGTTTCGTCATGAACTACATTCTGATGAAATTGGGCTATCAACCTTTTATTCTCAACCTCGACAATGCAGCGCTCTACACCGTCATCATGAATCCCATTCGCGAAGAGAACCGGATCCTCGAGAGCGAGTTTAGAGAATTCTTACAAACGCAAATCAGTCGTTCTCAACCAAGATCTGAGGTGCGGGCCGGCGAATCGAGTGAAGGTCGTCGATCTCAAAGACTGAGCCCCGAGGAAAAACTCGAAAAAATCAAAGAGGCCATTTCGCGCTTGAAGCGAGGTGAAGTAGCCGACGTCAAAACGCTCGTTCGAAAAACGGGCCTTACAAGAGATCAAATTTATACCATCCATCGTAAAGACTTGGAAAAAGCCGGAGTTCTCCTGTATGAGCCCATCGAAAGGATGAGACAATTTGTGGAGGGCGAATCTCAGGAACGTTTTAGGCTTCGACTGGAAAATGTGAAAAAAGCAATTGCTTGGATTCTTGCCAACGAGCCACAAAAAGAAATCACAATCCCCTTTCTGAGTAAAATCCTGCATGCACAAGGACTGGAAGAGGTGGATGAAGACACTTTGCGGAAGTGGCTCAGAGGTCATCGTGAGGACGCGGAAATGAGAGCAATCAAAGCGCAGATTCAGCAAACAGGAAGGATTCAAAGAATTAAAATGCTGGTAGAAACAACGCCCGTTGAAAAATTAAGCGAAATTTATGTAAAGAAAGAACTCGGAATCAGATCCGCTGCCTGGAGTAATTTCAAGAAAAGGAATCAGGATAAGCTCGAACCCTTCCTGAAAAGAATCAAAGAGGCAGAGGCATTCCAAAAGCAGACTCAACCCAAACCGAAGACGCCAAAAAAGACTGAAGTGGCAGCGACGGTAGAGAAACAGCCGGAAGTAACACCCTCGAAAGAAATTCCGGGAAGCAAAAAAGTAAAAGCGGGCAAAAAGGAGCAAGCGGCAGTCAAGGCGCTCATCGACCAACTTGAGAGAAATAGGAAGGCCATGAATCTTACCGCGAATCGGGGAAGTCAATATTTTCTGCTTTATAGTGAAAGAGTGGCGGCCGGCCTCGAGGCGCTTGAAAAGAAAGGCGTTCTTTCCAACGAAAAACAGCTTCTGAATTTAAGTTCTGAAGAATTCAAATCCGCAACTGATATCTATAAGGCTCAAAAGCAATTGAAGGGCCAGGCGCTGGATGATGAAGAAAAGTCGCGGATTCAAAAGGTGCAAACACGACTTGCCAATCTTTTCGCCTCCCCGGGGCAACAACGTTCTGAAGCCCGGGCGGTCCCATTCACCGAAGCGTTTGGAAACTTTGAACGTCCCGAGATTTCGGTTGCTTACGGGAAGGCTTACGACTTTGCTTCCAATGAGATGGTGGACCACGCGTCAGGCTTGAAGGAAAGTTACCGGATTTCGACGAGCGAGGGCCGGAGAATTTTTATTGCCGATGACCACCACAAAGTTTTTCCCTTCTGGCTTGAAGCCTACCGTGACGGCCTCCTCTCCAAAGGGTCCACCCTTCTTCATATTGACGGGCATCCCGATGATGCGGCAAGCGCCCGCGCACTCCAGGGGCTGATTGACCTGGACACCTTGGCGGAGAAAAGCCCGGAGGAAGTGGAAAAAAAGGTCAGGGATTCTTACGGCATCGATTCGTTTATTGTCCCGGCCGTAGTCACGGGCCTGATTGATCCCAAGAAATGGTTTTACCTGGCTGAAATCGACGACCATGTTTTCCCGGAGGAGCTTGCGTGGAAACGAAATCCCTGGCAGGGCGTTTCTCCTGATCTGGCGAGCCCCTTCCAATTTACGTACGGACTCAAGAGGGTACCTCTCGAGGAAGTCTTGAAAGACAAGTGGGTTGATCTCATCGATTTGGATGTCGACTGGTTTGAAGGAAAATATAACCGTCTCACCGCCGCCTTCCGTCAGGCCGGCCATTCGGAAACCGAAGCCCAGGAGTTGGCGCGCCGTTCGATTCTTCAAGATTGGGTTCCTCGTCTGATGCCCCTTCTTGCCAGGGGAAAAGTTGTTTCGATTGTGACCAGCCCGGGTTTCATCGATCAGGAATTCGCCGCCCAGATTGTGAGGACGCTCCTTGAAGCTCTTCAAGGATTCGATAAAAGCCGTCCCGAGTTCCAAACTTTTCAGCCCGAGCTTCAACCCATTGACCGGCTAGCGGAGGAAAAACGGAAAGCAACAGAAACCATTCAAAAGATTCCTCGTGAAATTTGGGAAAGTATTCCGGCCGCGAGTTTCGAGGAAGCGGAAAGTGTGGCCCAAGAGCATTTCGATCAAAATCCTTTGCCCGAAAATCGTCCCGAGTTCCAGCCGCTTGTAAATTTCGCAGCAAAACTCAATCCCCGGGCGTTGGTCTACTGGAAATTGGAAAGGCTTTATCTGGAGGGAGGAAATCGGGAAGTGTCCCAAAAGGCCTTCCAGACCCTGTTGGGTCTTTTCAAAAATGATTCGAGCTTGCCTCCCGCTGAAAAATTGTCGCTCTACGAGTTTGTCGCGTCTTTTAGATATCGAATTCCCGCACTGCTTGACTCGTTGAGCGGGACTTCTTCCCGTGCCGGGGTACGAAGCAACGCGGAGTGGTTCAGGGAAATCCTTGCCCAGTTGAACGATTCGGAACTCGGCACCTTGAAAGAAATGCCAACGATACTGGCCGTACTGATGCGCGCAAAACCCCTTGCCACAGGCCTCACGGACAAAACGTATCCTGAGGAGAAAGCAGTCCTGACACACCTTCGAGCGATTACGGAGGCTCAAGCGGAAAAAGATTTTGTGATTCGTCCGGGTGAAGGAGTCAGCCAATCCTATTTTCTCTATTCCATTTCCCGGGTGAATGAAGAGTTGCAAAAACAAGAGACGGGCGAGATCTTCAAACGTCACGGACTTGAGTCGGAGTACGAAGAAATTAAAAATCTCAAACAGGGACCCGAAACCTGGGCTAAGAAGGTTCAAGAACTTTCAGTGCCCGCGGAAGACCTCGATCTTTTTCGATTGAATGTTCGAAAAGCGGATTTGATTCGCGGGATTGCTCTCGGTTATTATGCGCCCGACGTCGACTTCTACGTCACACAGACCCTTGCCGAGAATCCGAAACCCGCCGTTGCCATTAAAGGGTCCTACCGCGGACTGGGATGGCGCGGCAATCCCACCAATGAAGCGCAGTCGAGAAAACTTCTCCGTTCCTATGAAAGGGCGATCACCGATGCTTTGAAAATCATTCAGGAGGAACTCAAAGGTCGTGCGGCCGCTCGAGCCGCCACCGAGAGCGGCAAAGCGACAGGCGGAACCATGGCCGGATTCTCGCGCCATTTCCGTGCGGAGAGTGTGATTTCAAGTTATCCCAATGTTTTCCTCTCTCATTCCCCTGGATTGAGTCGATACAAGCCTCGCGCATGGGAGCGTGAACCCGAGACTCGAGACATAGCGCGGGATCTGAGGCATGCGGAGCGTCTCGGAAAACTTCGTCTGGCCACAGCGTTTCTTCGGAGACAAGCCGTGCATCTGTCCGATTTTAAGATGCTGGAGCGCATCGAGCGGCTTGAGAATTCAACGACCCTTATTGGTCTGGACGCGCCAACGCACCTTTTATATTATGACTCGCGCGCACGGCGTCCCGTGGTTTACCACGTCGACCCTCCAAGGAGCGCCATTTATCTCTCGCTTCGGTTCCTGGATTCTCTCGAAAAGGAATTGCGAGGGATTGAAGAGCTTGCGGTCTATCTCGACCGAGGCCAACGTCTTTTGGATACCTACGACGCCACCAAAGAGACTCACAGGCCCTCCTTTATTTATAAGCAAATGAAACAAACGGAAAGAGGATTCGAGAAAGAGGACCGAAAAATTCTCGGTCTAGGCTTCACGGACTTATCTTACCGCATCACAAGACTGAGAGCGCTTGACCAAGAAATTCAGCGCAAGGAAATTTTGCCTGAGATCAAACGGCTCAAGAGTCAAATCCTGGAACTGGAAGAAAATTTGATGGTTCGGAGAGCCGAGGGAACGCAACTTCCTACCAGGGAGGATTACTGGCATTTGTCCGGACTTTATGGACGCCTGGCGCACCTCGAGGAAAACGTCGGTCAGGATGAAGCCGCGGCCCGCTCGTATCGTGCCCAGGTGGATGCGATGCACGATCTCCAGCGCTGGGACGCGGGCCAACTGCCCGTGGAAAAGCAAGAAGGAATCGTGTTCCTTCTGCTCTCGGCAGGACTTCATGAGGATTTTCTGACGGAACTAAACAGTTTATTGACCGGAGAAGGGTTGCCCGAAAAGTTAAAGACAGAACACAAAGAGGTCCAGACCATCGAAGACCGGCACCGCGCCAACGTTATTTTCGGAAAGCGTAAAGACCTCCTGGCTTTCTACGAATATATTCTCCGGACTCAAATGGAAGTGGTTCCGCGTTCCGAGCAGACCAAGATTCAGAGGGTGATGAAGCGAGTCAGAGAACTTTTTGAAGAATTCGAAATTCAAGAGATTCCATCCCGTCGCGCAGAGGAAATTCTTCCTCCTGTGGATTTGACGCCGATAGAACTCCGAGCCGTCAAAGAAAATCTCGATTCTGCCGACACCCAGCTTCAAAAACTCCAGCCAACGGCCGGAGAAGCCGTGAGGACGCTTCGTGACCGGATCCCTTTAATTGAAGACTTACTGAATACAAAAAAAATGGCAGATGCCTTCGACCAATTCCGGAGGTTGCAGCGGGACGTTCAAAAATTGGGGGATCAAATCCCTGAGGCAATTCGCCAGGCGCTGGACCGTGTCTCTCAAGTGCTCGCTCCGCTCCGCTCCGAAGTACGGGGCGCAGATTTTTATTACGTTTGGCCCGAATCAGACCAGGCGGAGCCGATCGTGACGATTGCGGGGTCTTACGAAGAGAAATCCTTGATGATTCATTGGGTCAAGCTGGAAAAAGAAAATGGGGATGCGATGCGTTTTTTGTCTCGGATGATTCAATATTTTGTTCACGAGGCAAGGACGCGTTATCCGTCAAGTCCCTATCCCCTCGAACTTAGAAGTGTCACCAACCCTCACTCACTCCACTTCGCAAAAAGATTTTTTGTGCCGGATACGATTGAAATTTCTCCAAACAAAACAGAGGAATGGAAAAAGATCAAGGATACGTCGATTGATTTATACAATCAATTTGGGCCGCTGGTGATTCAGGATGAGGGGCCCCACAAAGGAAAAACGATTCAGACCGTCAAAAAAGATAATGATTATGCCGTGCTCGACAAACCCGGGGGGCTCGACGTAAAAATCCGCGGCGGGTATTCAACCGTCATCAGAGACAAAACAACAGGAAGACTCCTTCATCACGTTCAATTCACTCATTCCTTCAAGCTTCGCGGCACGCTGCTTCCCGAAACCGTTCGCGCCGAGGCCCGGGAGGAAGAGGCGTATAGTGTAAAGCGGATAGCGAATAGTAGAGGAGAAAAAACAAAGGGCCATCCGCCATTTGCCATAAGCCATTTGCCATTCCGCAGGGCCGAGGTGCGCTTGGCCGGTTGGGCCAAGCACTCCTCAGTCCTTGCCCCGCTCAGGGCAAGGGCCGAGGTGCACCCGAATCCGACCGATTCGGGTACTACTCAGTCCTCGCCCGATCAGGCGAGGGCCGAGTTGCGGGCGGAAAATGAAGAAAGAGATCGCGTTTTAGAAGACATTCAGAAATATATGTCCGAAATTCAAATGATGATGACCCAGCAGCCATGGAATTTCTACGACGTGACGGAACAGGGTAAGGAAATTGCTGATCAAGCGAAACAGTTCTTTGAGGAGATGCATCAAATCATTCAACACTCCTTTACCGTGGCCCTTACAACAGATCAGCCCAATTTGGATCAGCTATACGAAATTAAGAAAGCAGCGGAGTTTTTTGCTGTGTTTCTGTCGACACTGATACTCTGGGAATACAAGAAGCTGGAGGGCGGAAAGAAAATTCACCGCTTGGAACGCGGAAAAGGGAATCAACGATTTTATAGTGTGAAATTGTTTGGGAAGACCTATGGAATTCTGATGTTGGCCCGATGGGAAGGAAGGCAAATACCTCAAGCGAGATTTGCCATTCAACTGACAAGCCCTCCGGGCAAAGACTCTAAAGCAGAGGAAGAGAGTTTCCGACTGGATCTCTCTGTTGATAAAGGGCGCCTCATCGCAGCATTCGATCTGCCTGGAACCATTCGGACATTGATTCCGGATCAGCCTGAAAAATTTCACCGAAACGTAAAGGTCCTTTCACAACGGCAACGTTTTCAAGCCTACGTACAAGCAATGTCTGAAAATCTTTCCCGCTCCGAGGCACGTCAGGTGCCTCGGATGCTTGCGGTGCAGAGTCATTGGGACTCTGCCCGCTCCGAGGCGCGCTCAGAAGTTCGAACGGAGCTTGGGACGATTGAACGGATTCTTGAAGGCTCCAAACCTGTCGAAGAGTTGATCCGACTCGAGCTTGAACGCATCGATAGAATGCAAGCTCTGCCTCTGTTTCGTTCAATCGCCGAGGACCTGAACTCGCTTTTTGAGGGGACGACGGAAGGAGCACTTATGCAAATGATTCAGGAAAAAACATTGGGAGCCAGCCATAGTGAAAGAGAAAAAATAGATTTTTCCCCGGTTGTAAACGCCGTTCTCTTCCGTTGGCATTTCGATCGGGTCGGTCTTGCCACGCATGCAATCAATCAAGCCGAAAAATTGATACGGGATGAGTTTCCCCATCTGATCCCCGAGGCCCACAAGGAGTTTAAATTTACTCCCGGCCCGCCTCAAGATGGCTCGTATCAAGCATCTCTTAAATTTCCGGCCCAGAACAATCAAAAATCCAATGAGAAATTTCTACAAGTGGGGATGAACTACGAGCCCGGCAAGGAGTTTGTCGCTGAAATTTATCTACAAAAAATTCAAAGGCCTGAGGTGGGTAAGGAATTTAGCTCATCTGAACGGCTGGGTCAGGTGAAGTCGAAGCGTCCGGAAGGATTTATCAATGGAACCGAAGCCCTCCTTAAGGCTCTGGAATCCAATCCCAAATTTCAAAAAGTCCGAAACGAATTTCCCCGCCGCGATCTCGGAACCGGACGTTCCGAAGCGCGGGCCGAAAAACCCGCTGCAAGTTCTTTTCTAAAAGCGCGCTCGGAGAAAATTGAGGATCTGACACCGATTTACCGTGCGGCGGGCAAAATTATTTCATCGGAAGAAGACCTGGATCGAATTGTGGAAAAGCCGTTGCGCAAGGCCGCAAAGATTTTTTTCAGAAAAGCAATTACGACTACCTACACCTCTGCGAATCAAAATGATCTGAATCGTGACCGCTTGGGAGACGGAAAATTTTATGCCGTGATCGGTTTTCAGCCGGCCGCTTTTTCGGAATCCAACTTCAAAATTTACCAAACCCTTTCCTCGCGCCTATCGCCTTGGAAATATGGAGAAATCAAAACCGCCGTTCAGCATGGTGAACGTTTCCTCCTTTTTCCGATTACAGAAGAAACGATGGTCCAAGAATTGAATGAAAAGGCCGTTGAGGCCGCGGATCAATTTGAGCCGCAAGGAAAAAATGGACGGCCTCAGGGCCGCGAAGCGTTTTATGAACTGCTTAAGCTTCTCCATCAAAATGGCTGGCTGATTGAAAGCGGACATTATGAATTGGCGCTCGAGTGGGGACCGTATCACGACCTGACGGCCTTTGATTTTCTTCAGGGTTCGGTGAACCGGAATGCGGTGTTTCATTGGGACGAGGCCATGTTTCGAGAGAAGAAAAAGTTTGCACAAGAAATTATCAGTCACCGGATGGCTGCGGGGATATTGGATGCGCTGAGAAAAAATCATCCCGAGGACGAATCACGGCTTTACGCGCTTCTCGACGAGTTGGGAATTTTGGTAGATACAAATCAGGCCAAGGCGTGGTATCGCCAGTTCCGAAGCAATCGAGAAAGGAAAAAAATAGAGCAGCTCCGGGATGCGCTGCCGAAAGTGCAGGCCTTGGCCCATGAGCGCTACCGAGTGCATGCTATTTATTTTGGTTATTCTGCCCATGACCGGGAGGTGAGAAATTTAATTTTGCAGGTCGCAAGCCAAAGTATTTTCGGCGGGACACGGCTGGCGCTCGAGCTTCTGCCGCACGAACTTGTTTACAACCTATTGTCGCATGGTAAAGGCGGGGCCTTCGGCGTAAAAGTCCTTGAGGAGACGGGCAATAAGATTTTAGAAATTGTCGCCTGGGATTCCGGTCCCGGGATTCCCAATCCGGAGAAAATCAGGCAGGCAAGCGTGGAAGCTCGAGGGACAAAACGCGGACAAGGTTTCCGGCATTTGAGCCAGGTGCCGGGAGAAGTCATCATTGAATCTTTGGGTAAGCGGTGGGAAAAAACGCGCAAAGGAAATTTTCAAGATCGTGGGGCAAGCACCGTCTTGGAAGGAGACGGCACCCGAATTACTATCCGAATCCCGCAGCGTTCGGAGGTTCGGGCGTTAGGCGAGACGCAAAAGATTCAACCCAACTACCGCGATTCTTTCTTAAGAGTCATGCGGGAATTACAGGAGACCAAAAAAGCGTCATCTGATCAGGTGAGAGCGATTAAAAATTTGGTCCGGTGGCAAGAAGAAGCGCAAGAGACGGGCCGAAGAATCGAAGGACGCTACGACGCACCACTTGAAATCATCGTGGGCCATTTGGAGAAGCCGCTTTATCCGGATTACGAAAATCAAATCACCGAATTTTTTATCAACCTTCCCGACAAAACGGTTTCCCGGCTTGTGGACCGTTTAATAATTGTCACAAATCCGGGCAAGGCCGAGAGAAGTTACCAATTGTTCCTCGATACGGCGCGAAAAGCGTTGGAAGAAAAGCCAGGCTTTTTTGATTTGATGGATTGGCGCCTCAAGCGGCTTGATAAGACTCATTACCTTGGTGTCCGCCAACTCGACTCCGTTGTTCAAGAGCGAGTAAGACGGGCGATCACCGATATTCATGCAATGAAGGAAAGTCTTCCAGCCCGCGCCGAGGTGCGGGCGGTCTATCCAAATCCAGTGCCGCTATCGAAAGAGGTAACGCCCACAAGTTTTCTTCTTCGTTATCCGAGCCAGCTTCAATACGTGGCCGACAACCTTCTTGCCAATCTTTTTTCAAAACAGGGCGAGGAAAAGAAACTGAAGGTTTCCTTTTTGGCCGCAAATACCGGAGAAGAAGTGGCCAGTTTCTTTTATGCGCTCATTAAAACATTCGAGAATCATCCGGAATGGGATCTTAACCGGCTTGAATTGGAGCTAATAGTTAATGACAGAGATTCGGAAATTCTGGACGAAGCCATCGAAAGGCTTTTGGGACAATCACCGCTGGAATATGACAACCGTCAAATGAAATTTTTTCAAGCGCCCCTTTTTCCTTTTACAGTGGAAACGTTTCAGGAGATTGTAAGGACAATGGGGAAATACCAAAAGCTTTTGAGGCTCTCTTTGATACCTCTTGAGGGAAGCGTCTTCACGCAAAAAGTGAGAAATGAAATGGCGGGATCCGATATCGTCTTTGTAAATAACTTTTCCATGACCCAAGGGAAACGGTTTGAAAAATTTCTCCAGTTTTTCGGCAATCAGCAAAAACCGCCCGTTATTTTTTCAAATAAACAAGCAATCATCGATGGGCTTAAGGGTTACAATGCGAAACCCTTGGACAGACTTGGCCCGCTTGCCTCTTACGTAGCGATTCCGAACGTCCCTCGCGCCGAGGCGCACCCGAATCCGACCGATTCGGGTACTCCTCCGTCCTCGCGTCGGTCGGACGCGAGGGCCGAGGCGGGAAATCTCCCGGAGGCTGGACTCGGAGATGACGGTATCATCGGCTACATCCGTCAGCAATCAAAAGAAACCTCCGCACTGAAACGCGGAAATCCCCAGGCCGCCGCGCCGCTCCAGTATAGCTTCTATGAAATTCCTAAGCGCAGAAAAGCCGTAGGAAACTTTTCCGTTTTATTTATTCCCGAAAGAAAAGGGTACATGGCGGTGCCGGATCGGATCGAAGAAATCCGGCGGGATTTCGATCCCGGGAAATTTCATTACGGTAAAGTGAAACCCCATGAAATCATCCGGGAGATCCAGGTGAATGGAACGGAAGCCAGCTTTCTGACCAATAACAAACCTTTTGCAGAGGGCCATTTTCTGCTGATTCCAAAGAGGCACTCCAATCTTCCGCAATACCTGGACGAGGAACGCTACATTGCGATGATTCTTTCGCTTCTTGAAGGATCAGACCGCGGGAATCTGAAATTTCTCTACAATGGGCCCTTCGGTTCTGTGAATCAGTTTCACATTCATGGATTCTATTACGGGGGAGATCAGGCTGATCCCAGCCGATGGTGGAGCGGAGGAAAATTACCCGTCGAAAAAAGCGGCCGGGAGGAAATCGTAAAGACGGGAACGGTTGTTATTTCGAAAGTGACGGGTTACCCTGCCCGGGCGCTTGTCTTCCAATCCAAGGATCGCAAAGCGCTCGCGGAAAAAGTTTTCGGATACGTCTCCATCTTGAATCAAGACAAAATCGCCCATAACATTTTGTTTACCAAGGAGGAGGTCATCGTTTTTCCGCGCCGCTATGAGTTCGCCAGCCCCTTTGGTCCGGGAACGGCGGGAATAGAAATGGCGGGCGAATTTATCGCCTACAGTCCCCAGGCAGGGGTTGAAATAACTGAAGCGGCGATCGTTGACGAGTTGAAAAATAAAACCCTTCCCGAAGATGAATTCAATAAAACCTTAATCCGGCTTGGTCTTGCCGCCGAGCCGAATACTCTGTCCCGTGCCGAGGTGCCTCCGGCTGATCGGCCGGAGACTCCTCCGTCCTCGCCCGTTCAGGCGAGGGCCGAGGTGCGGGCAGGAGAGAACGCTTCTTCGCGCCGGCCGCTTCAAGGAGAAGATTTCCAAACATGGGTCAGCCGGATTTTGGCAGGGAAACCGCAAATCTCTCTGGTGGATTTGGGAAGCGGATTAGAAGACGAAAGTGACGACTCATTGGTCCGCTTACCCCGGATCGATTGGATCCGGTCAGTGACCCAGCCGTTAAAGCATTCTTTAAACGTGGCTTCTTTTACCGCAGTTGACGGGGAAGGGTTGCGCCGGGTTGAAGTAAGTCCTGAAGGCAGCGAATCGGAAACTTTCTTTCCGAGACGGGAACCGGGATCAAGAAATCCCGACGAAATGCTTTCGGAGTGGGCCGTAAAAATCAGTTTTGATCAACCGGACGAATTCCAGCCTTCGAAAGAGGGCGCTTTAGCTCCCCAATTTGCGGGCCGGACCGATCTTGTTTTTATCAATTCACCCGCTCTGCCGACTCTGAAGTCGATGATCGAAGAAGCTGACGAGCTTCTTTCCCCGGGTGGCATGATTTTTCTAAGATTCGGCACGAGCGATTGGTTGTTGTACCGCTCAACGCTTGAACGAGGGCTTGAGGAACATTTCAATTCTCTGACCCAAAAAGGTTATGAAATCTTTACGCTTGATCCGGCCAAAGGCGAACTGCCGGCGGGTCAGCCCGGGACGCCTTCTGCTGAAAAATTTCCAGTGCATGTCGCTGTCAAAGTTATCTCTAAAAATTCTCGCGCCGAGGTGCGGGCCGAAAACAAAACCGCCCAGCCGAGTTTTTCTCGACCGGGCGGTCTCACTACCTATAACTCAATTCCCTTTGACGAAGGTGAATTAAATCTATCACTAATTGAAGGGCTTGTCAAAAATAAAGCCATTGGGAGCCTCCGGCCGAAGACTCCCATTTTGAAAACGGCCCTATTGGGATTCGAACCCAAAACCTACCCCTTCGTCAAAGGGTCGCTCTATCCGTTGAGCTATAGGGCCGCTCAAGGAGAGGATATCAGTAAATTTGTAAATAGTCAAGAAAAAATTGATTTAAATAAAAATAGTCGCGCCGAGGTGCGGGCCGAAAACAAAACCGCCCAGCCGAGTTTTTCTCTGCCGGGCGGTTTAACTACCTTGCGAACTCAGTTGAGACCTACTAATACTTTATCACAGGAAAAGGTGAAGATCAAGACTGCGGAGGACGTGGGAGTCGAACCCAATCCCCAAAAAGGGGATCTCAGGTCTCAACTGAGCCCGCCTACCGAGACGGTATCGTCCTCCGCCCTTGCGAGCTCTTTAGCCCGGCAGAAGGATATCAATAGATTTAATATTAATCAACAAAAAATTGATTTAAATAAAACTTCCCGCGCTGAGGCACGGGCGGAGAACCTCTATCCTGATGATTTTATAATCAGGGACCTGGATCAGGAAGATCGGGAGCATGTCGGAAAATTGATCCGTTGGCTTGATGAAAAGAAAAAAGAATTTCTCGCGCGGCAGAAAATCAATACCTCAATCCCTAAAATGAAATTCCTTGTCGTGGGTGTGGGTGCGGGCCGAATTCTCTATGACCTTAAAATTGAGTATGGAGATGTGTTTGATTTTTCAGCCATCAATAAAACAAAAATAACTTTTCCAGAAGAAGATTTTTTTAAACGTATCTGGGACGGCCGTTTTAAGCCTGGGGCTAAGAGGTATAAGGCATGGCCGGAAGCGAGTGAAGAGGAAGTCCGAAAATCAGTGCATGATTTTCTTCAGGGATTTAACCATGAAGTGGCCTTCAAAGATATTACGCAAGATCTGGAATATTCCGCCCAATCTTTTGATGGCATTCTTGTGGCTTTGAATGTGCTTCCTTATATCGAGGATAAACTGGACGTGGTCCGAAGAGTCAAACGGCTTATTAAAAAAGATGGCACCGCTTTCGTTTCAAGCCTTAACCACATTAACTTTGTTCCGTCAGAAGCCGGCTACCCAAGTTTCTTTTTTGATCTGAATGATTTTGAGAAAAAAAATCAAGGTGTCTCTGAACCGCAATATAATTATTCTTTCGATTGGCCAGAGCTTGGAGAGAAAAGTTCTTCTTTAGTTATACGCAATACAGTTCCCGAGATTGATTTCCCGCCGGTTGTTCTAAAGTCTTATCGGATTGTGACTGAGAAGAAGTATCGGCTTGAGCAGTTTATAACTGATTATGAAGATCCCGGTTTCTTTAAAAGGGCCGAGGTGCGGTCTGCTGCGCAGGAACAATGGAAGATAGAAGGGAAGAAGATAGAAAGTGGAAGGAAGATCAGCAGCGGCGGAGAAGAAAACAAAACTGCCCAGCCGAGTTTTTCTCGACCGGGCAGTGTGACTACCTATAGCTCTAAACAACCTTTGAGCTCTCCTCGCGACAGCAATACAAATTTATCACCGATTACCGGTGCCGTCAATGAAGACGTCCGGCGGACTTCGGCCGAAGTCCAGCCGACTAAAACGGCCCTACCGGGATTTGAACCCGGACCTGCCCTATCGCGAAGAGGGCGCTCTATCCAATTGAGCTATAGGGCCGCTCGAGGAGAGGGTATCAAGAAGTTAATAAATAGTCAAGAAAATATTGATTTAAATAAAACTTCCAAAATGGCTGAACAAACCGCGGAAGCATTGATAAGGGAAAGAGAGCCTTCGAATGAGTTAATCCAAGGTCTCAAACGAATTGTGGGTGATGATGGATTTGCTTTGTTTGAAGGGGAGTTGAGAAAAGCGGCCGACGCTATCATTCCGCAAGTTGTTCTTGAGCGTGTTATGGGGATTCGAAGCGCGTTTGCGGATGAAAACTTGCCGAATATTCCACAAGGCTGGCAGGAAAATTTTGTGAAAACTAGAATTCCGAAAACCTCCGTCACGGACAATCGGAATTTTGTGATTTATACGGAATCGGTTTCGCCGGATTCTCTGGTTCATTTCGTCAAAGATACCTTCCCGCGGCTTGGAAAGGGGAGCCGATTAACGGTTGTTTATGAAAAAGAAAACGATGCGCAGAAAATCCGTATAGCGCTGAAAGAAACCGCGTTTTGGAGTCAGATCCAATATCATCGTGTCGCTAAAGATTTGACAAGTTCACTGGCCAATGCTTATCAAGAATTCGGAAAAGAAGGAGCCGTGGTGGTTGCGCCTTCGGTCAATGATTTCTCAACACTCGTTGCTTCGCATCACCGGTTAATCCTTGGACAAGAATTAATGGAGAAGGGAGTTCCGTTTCTTGCCGAGGATGTTCTCAATCAAATCGGCGTTCCTCTTGCCGGAATTTCCGCAGCGCTTAAGCCGGAAGAAATTCAGCATCAAATCGACCAACTTATGATCCAATGGTCGCAACAAGGCTTCCGCGGCGTCCAGTTCCGCAATGGAATTATCCCGAACCTCAAGCTCTACATCGAATTCATCACCGCGCAATTCCACGCCGAGTCTCAAGTTAAATCCGCCGCCTAATCTCTCTCGGAGACCTGAAATAAAAAAAGAGAAATGATATACTACCCCGCTTATGGAAATTACCCCCCGGGAAATCAAGGAAAAGTTTCGATCTCTGCAGGAAAAACTGCGGGAGATCAGGGGGTATCTTTGACCTCGAAGCCAAAGCCCAAGCAATAGCCCGCCTCAATCAGGAAATGGCCTCCCCAGGATTTTGGGATAAGGGAAAGGCCGCCCAAGAAACCGTCGAAAAACTTAAAACTTTGAGACGCCTCGTCGAGCCTTTTGAAAAATGCGAAAAAGAGGCGAACGAAATTTCAGAACTCCTTGGCATTTTAGAAGAAAGTGACGAAAGTTCTTTCCGAGAAATCCAGGAACATCTGAGCCGGTTGGAGCATGAGCTCGCGGGCCTTGAATTTCAAAAACTCCTCTCAGATCCCATGGATGTCCGTAACGCCATTGTGAGTATCAATTCGGGAGCTGGCGGAACGGAATCCTGCGATTGGGCACAAATGCTTCTTCGGATGTACATGCGCTGGGTGGATCAGCATGGATATGCTTTGAAGACCGTAGATTTTCAACAAGGTGAAGAAGCGGGAATTAAGAGCACAACTTTCATTGTGGAAGGTGCGTACGCTTATGGATATTTGAAGGCCGAATGCGGCGTTCACCGGCTTGTGCGAATCTCGCCTTTTGACTCCAACAAACGCCGTCATACTTCGTTTGCTTCTGTCGATGTGATCGCTGAAGTGGACGATGTCCCCGAGGTCGAAATCAAAGAATCAGAACTTCGTATTGATACGTATCGGGCGGGCGGCGCAGGCGGCCAGCACGTTAATAAAACCTCAAGCGCGGTCCGGCTGACGCACTTGCCGACGGGCTTAGTGGTTCAATGTCAGAACGAACGATCACAGCACCAGAATAAGGAAATGGCGATGAAAGTCTTGAAGGCGCGTCTTTTCGAGAGTTATTTGACAGAGCGTGCGGCGGAGCTCAAGTCCAAGTACGG
>CAYJTB010000011.1:0-51492 GCA_964372875.1 uncultured bacterium | reverse complement strand
CTTTGCTTTTAAATGAGTTGCACCAAAACTTAAATCAAACGTTGGGACAGTAGTGCTTTCCATTATATAATTACCCCCTATGAAATATCGGGCATTGGGCCGGACGGGACTTTTGGTTTCTGAAGTGGGGTTCGGCGCGTGGGCCATCGGCGGCGCCAGTTATGGCACGACGCACGATGAAGATTCTTTAGATGCGCTAGCTGCCGCGTGGGAACACGGCGTCAATTTTTTTGATACCGCAGACACCTACGGGCACGGGCATTCCGAAGAACTCATCGGGAAATTTCTCAAAGAAAAACGCGAGAAGACGATCATTGCCTCCAAAGCCGGCTGGGATTTTTATCATGGAGGCAGTAAAAAAAACTTTGATCCGGATTACATCCGCTTTGCCTGCGAAGAAAGTCTGAAGCGCCTCGGAACGGGCCACATCGATCTTTACCAGCTCCACAATCCGAAACTCGAGATGATTCAATCGGGAGAAATTTTTAAAGTCCTTGATGAATTAAAGGCCGCCGGAAAGATTCGTTTTTACGGTGTTTCGATCCACACCCCGGCGGAGGCTTTAGCGGTGATAGATTCCGGGAAGGCGGATACAGTCCAATTGATTTTTAATTTGCTTGATCAGCGTTGTCTTGAGGAGGTTTTTCCTAAGGCAAAGGCCACACAAACTGGAATCATTGTCAGAGAGCCTCTGGCCTGCGGACTTCTTACGGGTAAATACACTCCCGAAAGCAAATTTGAAAAAGATGATCACAGAAACCGTTGGGACCGCGAAAGATTGGCCAACGATATAAAAAAAGTGGAACGGATCAAATCCATTTTAAAAACACCGCGGCTTTCACCCGTTCGTGTCGCATTGGAATATATTTTAAGTTACGAAGAAGTCGGCGTGGTGATCCCGGGAGCAAAAACAAAAGCTCACGTGGAGGAGCATGTTTTAGCCAGTGAGGAATCGCGGCTTCGGATCGAAGAAATCGCACTCCTGCGCCGCATCTATCAGGAAGAAGAACTCTTTCAAACAGGATTTTATCGAGGTTAGCAGTCGCAATGATTCTTAAAGAGCAGAATCTCCACCCGCGTTCATTAAAATATTCTTATCCGCGAAAGGCACAAGTCTCGTCGCCGCTCGTAATGTCCCTGCGAGACATTCCTCGTTCGTTCGTCAGGCCTCGCTCCTGGCTACGAGGAGAAGAGGAAAAGATTGGGTGGCCAGTCCGTGCCCGCTCGGCCTTCCGGACGCGCCTCGACTGTGCCTTCCGCGGATGCAGATCTTTTCTTTCTCTTGAGAAAGCACAATCTCCTAGCCGGAGGCAAACACTCGGCTTTGTTACGTCATTGCGAGGGACTGGCAGCGTTCTGCCAGGACCGAAGCAATCTCATGAGTTATGAATGAGAAGCAAAGTTATGTTTATCTCATGATGAATAAAGCGAACACGGTTATTTACGCGGGCGTTACCAATAATCTCATCAAAAGAGTCTATGAACATAGAGAGAAACTAGTAGACGGTTTTACCAAGAAATATAATGTAAACAAATTAGTCTATTTTGAAATTTTTGATGATGTTAAAAATGCCATTCTTCGGGAAAAGCAAATCAAAGCTGGCTCGAGAATTAAAAAGCTTAATCTTATTACTAAAAACAATCCTGAATTTCGAGATCTTTATGAAGAGCTCTGAGATTGCCCCGCAGGGACTATCCCGATCCTCTGAAAGAAAAATTAAGGAGGGGATTACTTCGCCCCGCTTCGCGGGTCTCGCAATGACGAAAGTATGAAATACGTTGTGATTGTTCCAGACGGGTTAGGGGATTGGGGGATCCCGGAGTTTGGGAATAAGACTCCTCTTGAGGCAGCGAATACCCCGAACCTTGACGAGTTATCCAAAGAAAGTATTCTTGGGACACTTCAAACGGTCCCGCCGGGAATGTATGCAGGCAGCGACGTCTGCGGTTTAAGCTTGATGGGTTATGATCCGCGCCAGTGTTACACAGGCCGTGCCCCCCTTGAGGCGGCAAGTCTTGGAATTTCACTCAAACCAGGCGAAAAAATTTTCCGCTGTAATTTGGTCACGGCCGAGGGCGATGTATTGTCTGATTACAGCGGAGGTCATATCACGACGGGAGAAGCCAAGCTGCTGATTGAAAAATTAGCCAAATCGCTCGGTTCCAAAGATTTTCAATTTTTTCCAGGCAAGATGTACCGCCATCTCTTGCTCTGCAAAAATGGAAACGACTTCGAAGTAGAAACCACTCCGCCTCATGACATCCAAGGCCAAAAGTTTGCGCCGTATCTTCCGAAAGGTAAAGGCTCCGAAATTTTTACCCAAATGATTGCCAAATCCCGGGAAATTTTGGGAAATAAAACAAAAGCCAACATGATCTGGCTTTGGGGCGGAGGTGTGCGTCCGGACATCCAGCCTTTTCATGAAAAATTTAAAGGGATCAAAGGCGGCGTCATTTCCGCGGTCGATCTTTTACAAGGTCTCGGTCATTATTTAACTTGGCGCGTCATTTTGGTACCCGGTGCCACCGGATATTTTGATACGGATTACGATGCCAAGGCGCGTTATGCGGCCCAGTCACTCAAAGAACTCGATCTTATTTTTGTCCACGTCGAAGCAACCGATGAAGCAGGGCATTCCGGTTTGCCCCAAGAAAAAAAGAAGGCGATCGAGAGAATTGATCAAGCGATCGTCGGTCCGCTCGTTAGTTATCTAAAAAAACAAGGAGCTTACCGGATTTTTGTGGCGCCTGATCATTACACGCCTTGCGTTAAAAAAACTCATATCGCAGATCCTGTGCCTTTCATTTTTGCGGGCTCCGACGTCACAATCCGATCCGGTTTGACTTATACGGAAGCGAACGCAAATGCTTCCGGCGTCCGGGTTAAGCCTGGGTACCTCTTGATGCACCGGTTGCTCGGCGGCTGGGATTCGATATAATAAGCCTCTATATGAAGCTGACCCCAGAACAATACACACGCTACAGCCGTCATTTGATCCTTCCTGAGATCGGTGAAGAAGGCCAGAAAAAGCTCCTTGCCTCCAAGGTCTTAATTATTGGAGCAGGCGGTCTGGGTTCTCCTCTTGGACTTTATCTTGCGGCAGCCGGCGTCGGAACGCTCGGCTTGGTGGATTTTGACGTAGTGGATCTATCGAACCTGCAGCGCCAGATTTTTCATACGAACGATGAAATCGGAAAACCAAAAATTGATTCCGCAGAAAGACGCATCAAGGGAATGAATCCCGATACCAAGGTTGTTAAATATCCCACGATGATTTCTTCAGACAACGCCCTTTCTATTATTAAAGATTATGATGTGGTGATCGACGGCACGGATAATTTTCCGACGCGCTACCTCGTCAATGACGCCTGCGTTTTTTTAAATAAACCCAACATTTACGGATCTATCTTTCGTTTCGAAGGCCAGGCTACTGTTTTCCCCGCCGGAGGCGGGTCCGCCTTCGACGGAAAACCCCTTGAGGGTCCTTGCTACAGGTGCCTTTATCCGGAGCCGCCGCCGCCGGGAATGGTTCCCAGTTGCGCGGAGGGCGGGGTGTTGGGAATTCTGCCGGGTGTGATCGGAGTGATCCAAGCCACCGAGGCTGTGAAACTTATCATCGGAAAAGGAAAACCTTTGATTGGGCGGCTTCTTCTCTACGATGCCTTAGAGATGACCTTCCGGATTTTGAAACTTCGCCGGGATAAAAACTGCCCGGTCTCTGGCGATCATCCGACGATTACCAAGTTGATCGATTATGAAGCTTTTTGCGGAATGAAAAGAGGGGAGGAAAAAGACGTGAACTCAATTCCTGAAATGTCAGTTTCTGAACTCAAAGCAAAAATGGATAAGAAAGATGATTTTGTTCTGCTCGACGTGCGCGAGCCTTATGAATATGAGATTGCGCATATCTCCGGATCTCACTTGATTCCACTGGGCCAGCTCGAAGGGCGTCTGGCGGAACTTGAGCAATTCAAAGACAAAGAAATCGTGACCCATTGCAAGATGGGCGGACGCAGCGCCAAGGCTGTGGAGTTTTTGAAAAAATCCGGGTTTAAAAAAGTTTGGAACGTGACAGGCGGAATCAACGAGTGGTCCAATAAAATTGACCCGAGTGTCCCCAAATATTGATGCCAAAAATCGGCGTTGTCCTTTCAGGTTCCGGGGTAATGGACGGCTCAGAGATCCATGAGTCGGTCCTGACGCTTTTGGCATTAGCCCGTGCCGGGGCACAAGCAGTGTGCATGGCACCCAATGTCGATCAGATGCATGTGGTCAATCACCTCACAGGCGAAGAGATCCAAGAAAAAAGAAACGTCCTGGTAGAATCTGCGCGCATCGCTCGTGGAAAAATTCGCGACATCAAAGATGTAAAAGGTAGTGAGATCGATGCCCTTATTTTTCCGGGCGGTTACGGGGCCGCAAAAAATCTCTGTACGTTTGCCACGGACGGCGTTCATTGCAAAGTCCAACCGGACGTTGCCCGCCTTGTCAAAGAAGTTTATCAAGCAAAAAAACCGATCGGAGCCATTTGTATTGCACCTGCCCTCATCGCAAAAATTTTTGAAGGGTCCGGCGTTGAACTCACCATCGGAAAAGATCACGAGACCGCAAAGGCCTTAGAAAAAATGGGCCAAACGCATAAACCCTGCGAAGTCTTGGATATCTGGATCGATTCGCGGCACAAAGTCGTTACCACGCCCGCCTACATGCTGGCGCAAAATGTAGCCCAGGCCTGGGAGGGCATTGAAAAACTGGTCAAAGAAGTTCTTAACCTGACGCGTGTAGTTGTTAGAGCCTAGAAAGGAATTTTAATGTATAAAAACAAAAAAATTATTTTGGGAGCCGCGATCTTATCCTCCTTTCTTCTTTTTTCAGGATGCGCGCTCTTTTTGGTCGGCGCCGGTATTACGGGAGGTTACGCTATTTCCAAAGACACCATTGAAGGCACGATGGAAAAACCGATCGACAGAGTGTGGAAGGCAAGCCACGATGTCTTGATGCATGAAGGATTTATTAAATTGGAAGACAAAATGCGCGGCAAGATCGAGGCAGAGGTCCGAGGTTCTCAGGTAGAGGTCCAGATCAATCAAGCGACCGAGAGAACCGTAAAGCTTCAGGTGAAGGCCCGCAAGGGTTACAAACTTCTCCCAAATATGGACCTGGCCAACGAGCTTTACAATAAAATCTATCAGAAGATTAAATAGTGCGTTCAGGATTTATCTCCATTGTCGGAAGGCCTAACGTAGGAAAGTCCACGCTCCTCAACCGGCTGGCGGGCGAACACTTGGCCGGCGTCTCAAAAAAACCTCAAACCACGCGCGGAGTCGTGCGCGGAATCGTCAACACCCAACAAGGCCAAGCCGTTTTTTTAGATACGCCGGGGTTTCACGATCCTTATGACCGGTTGGGCGAATGGATGCGTGGCCAAATCCGCCAAGCCTTGGATGGTTCGGATCTTATTTTTTGGATGGTTTTGCCTTACCTGCCGTGCCCAGAAGATGAGGAGCTTGCCAACGAACTGAGGAGATCCAAAGTCCCGATTTTTCTTTTAATCAATCAAGTCGACCGCGTAGCGAAGCCCCGCGTCCTGCCCGTGATCGACGCTTACCGAAAATTTCCATTTATTCAGGAGATCATTCCCATCTCGGCTCTCCACGGGGACAATGTTCCGGCCGCTTTGCGCAAAACCTTTGAGACGCTTCCTGAGAATCCGCCCTTTTTCCCTGAAGATATTTTGACCGATCAAAATGAGCGCTCCATCGTTTCTGAAATCATCCGCGAAAAAGTTTTTCGTTTCACCGGAGCAGAGATTCCTTACAGCTCGGCCGTGGAGATCGAAGAATTTAAAGAAAGGTCTGAGACGCTGACTGCCATCCGTGCGATGATCGTGGTGGAAAAGGATTCTCAAAGAAAAATCGTGATCGGCCAAGGGGGACAGAAAATCAAACAGATCGGCCAGGCCGCGAGGCTCGACCTCGAACAATTCCTGGGAAAGAAAATATTTCTCGAGCTTTGGGTCAAGACGCTTAAAAACTGGAAAAAAGACCCAAAAATTCTAAAGCGATTGGGATTCGGGTGAACTCTACATTTCTCATGTGCCGGCCGGATTTTTATGAGATCGCCTACGAGATCAATCCCTGGATGAGCGTCAAAAGAAAGGTCGACAGGACGCTGGCCCAGAAACAGTGGGAAGATTTTTATAAAATTCTTACCGAAAAACTTAAAATCAAAGTGGAACTTTTAAAGCCGGTCCCCAAACTTCCTGACCTGGTGTTTACCGCCAACGCGGGGCTGGTGTACAAAGATGTTTTTATCCGCGCCAATTTCCGCCACCCGGAAAGGCAGCCTGAGGCCCCTTTTTTTGACGATTGGTTTGATAAAAAAGGGTGGAAGACTAAGCGGCTGCCCCCGCTTCTTCGATTTGAAGGGGAAGGGGACGCACTCTTTCTCGGAAAGGAACTTTACACAGGTTATCATTTTCGTTCCGACATCGAAGCCCATGAATTTGTCGCCGCAACACTGAAAGTTCCTTATTACACGTTAGAACTCGTCGATCGTCGTTTTTATCATTTGGATACTTGTTTTGCGCCGCTTGATGAAAAAACCGCCCTGGTTTATTTACCGGCCTTCGAACCTTATTCGCAGCAGATACTGAAAGAAACCATTCCTGATCTTATCCAAGTCCCCGAGGCGGAGGCGACTCGTTTTGCCTGCAATGCCGTTGTGGCAGAAAAAGATGTGATTCTTAATACAGGCTGTCCCAAAACAGAAGAGGCGCTCAAGCTGCGAGATTTCAAAACTCACGCCTTGGATTTCTCTGAATTCATTAAAGCAGGCGGTTCCGCCAAATGCCTTGCATTAAAGATTGAGTAGGGAGTAATGTCAACTAGACTTCGAAGACCATTAAAGTTAATCTATTACGAAACTTACACGCATACAAGCGGATGCTAGGTGTCAGGAAAGGTATTTAAAAAGTGGAATGGGTAGAAGAGATTTGTGTCAGAGACTACGTGAGGGTCTAACGGGGTGAATCGAAAAGGCGTTGTATTACTCTCAGGCGGCTTAGATAGCACGCTCGCCGCGAAAATCCTTTTGGAACAAGGGGTTGAGATTGAGGCGATCAATTTCCAGACCATGTTCGGCTGCTGCAAAGACGATGCCCGTCAGGTAGCCCATGAGCTGGGAATCCGGTTCACGATGGTGCCCGTAGGTATGGATTATGTGGACTTGGTAAAAAATCCCAAGCACGGCGTCGGCAAAGGGATCAACCCTTGCGTGGACTGCCGGTCTTTTATGTTTGACCTTGCCAAAAAAATGATGATCTCCATCGGCGCGTCTTTTGTCGTCTCCGGAGAGGTGTTGGGCCAAAGACCCATGTCACAGCGTTACGACTGTTTTAATACCATTGAAAAAGATGCGGGCTTAGAAGGTCTGATCGTGCGCCCGCTTTCCGCCAAACTCTTGGAACCGTCTCTTCCTGAAAAAGAGGGCGTGGTGGACCGCGAAAGGCTTTACGACATCCAAGGCCGGTCGCGCGCGAAGCTGCTTGAACTGGCAAAAAAATACGGCATCGAGAACCCTCCCACTCCCTCCACGGGCTGCGCACTCACGGAGCCTGAATTTGCAAAAAAGGTCAAAGACATTTTTCAACACACGGAAGATTATGAGCGCTGGCAGTTTGAGATCCTAAAAACCGGCAGGCATTTTCGTCTTGATCCGGAGACGAAACTGATCATGGGACGCGATGCCGCAGAAAATGAGTATTTGGCTTATCTTCATCCCAAAGGGACAACGCTTCTGACGGCCATTAATTTTTCCGGCCCTTCGGCCCTCATTGACGGCCCCTTTTCTCAAGTGAGATTAGAAAAAGCGGGACAGCTCATTTTAAGTTACAGCAAACACCCGCCCCAAGAGCCCGCCGAGATCCAATGGGAATGTGACGGTAAGGTCGAAATTTTAAAAATTCATTCCGCCCTGGCAGAAAATGAAGCCTTGGCGTTACGCATTACCTAAATAGCCGGACCATGATCAAAGCCGTTATTTTTGATTTGGGCAATGTCCTTATTCATTTTGATGCGGTGAAAGCCGCCAAACGGTTCGCAAAAGAAGCCAACATTCCTTTCAAAAAAGTTTGGAAGCATTTTTTTACTTCGAAGGTTGAGAAGGCCTACACGCGGGGAGAAATCACCTCCCGGCAATTTTTTACCCATTCCAAAAAGGCTTTTGAAAGCGAAATCGATTTCCGGACCTTTGCCGACCTTTGGAACGATATTTTTTGGGAAAATAAAAAAATGCGGCCTGTTCTTAAGAGGTTAAGCCGCCGTTATCCGCTTTATTTGATTTCAAATACCAACGCGCTTCATTTCGATCATGTGCAGCGGGAATTTCCGGGAGTCTTCAGGCATTTCAAAAAAACTTTCCCTTCGCATAAAATGGGAAGGAGAAAACCTGACCGGCAGATTTTTTGGAACGTATTAAAAACGATTAAATTAAAACCTACGGAGACGGTGTTTGTGGACGACATGCCGGATTTTATTCAAGCGGCAAAAAAAGTCGGGATGAAAGGGATTTGCTTTCGATCGGACGTTCAGTTGAAAAAAGATTTGAGGAAATTAAAAGTAGAGATTTGAGGCGGCATGTCATTCTGACGCGGCTTTTTTCAATTTCTTCAACCGGCTTCCAATCCAAATCGTATAGATGAGGGCGACAGCCGTGCCAAAAAAAGGAAACACCGGCCCTAACCCGTAAAGAAATCCTCCCCAGGTGGGTCCCGCCACTCTACCTAGTGCAGCAATTCCTTGAGAGGTCCCCATGGCTCGTCCCACTTCCGCGGGATCGGCTTGTTTTGAAATCAAACTATTGAGGGTTGGGCCCATGAAACTTCCGCCGAGCGAAAGAAGACTCAAAAAAAAGATCAACATCTTCATGGAATGACTCACGGGGATAAGAACAAATCCCGCTGTCATGAGGATACTGCCCAGGAAAAAAAGTTTTTCCTCGCTGAATTTTTTCACCAGGATTCGGATGAGGCCTCCTTGCACTAAAATGGCGATAATCCCGAGGTAAGCGTAAAGCATTCCAATTTTTTCTTCGGAAAAACTGAGCTCAAATCTGCAAAAAAGCGGGAAGGCGCTGTAAAGACTGGATTGGGAAAAAGAGTAGAGGAAGACACAGCCCATCAGCATTGCCAAGAGGGGCTTGAGGCCGCTCCAGAACTCTTTTGAAAAGACACTTTGCTTGGTGATTCTTAGAGCATCCGGATCTTTGGGCTTCACGCTTTCAGGTAATTTAAAAAGGACCAAAAGAAAACTGGCAAAGGAAAGGCCCGCGGCAAAAAAACCGGGGACCGCGAATTTATTGTATTCCGGAATTTGCAGTAATTTCAAAAAAGAAGGATGAATAAACAGCGCGCCCAAGGCCGGCCCTAAAACAAAACCCACACCAAACGCAGCACCGATCAGTCCCATACCCTTCGCCCTGTCTTCGGGGCTTGTCACATCCGCGATATAGGCCTGGGCGGTTGAAATATTTCCTCCCATGATTCCTGCGATCATGCGAGAAATAAAAAGAAGGGGGAGCGTATGCGCCATTCCAAAGAGCGCATAGGCAAAAGACGCACCCAGCGTACTCAGTAACATGATCGGTCTTCTTCCGACACGGTCGGACAAGCCTCCCCAAATCGGAGAAAAAATAAGCTGGGCAAAAGAATAAACACTATAAAGAAGCCCGACGATGATCGGAGAGGCTGAAAATTTGGAGACGTAGAAGGGGAGCAGCGGAAGAACAATCCCAAAACCCATCAAATCAATAAGAACGGCCAAAAAGACGGTGGCCAGGCCGGAGCGTTGTTTCATGAATCCCTTACAATAGCATTCGACTGTGGACTCTGGCAATACAAGCCCCAACTTGGTAGAATACCTTCCAAACCCGAGGTAACTATGAATTTCATTAAAACCGTTTTTCTTTTGACCCTACTGACGATGCTTTTAATTTTTATCGGCGGAGCTATCGGCGGCCAGAATGGCATGCGGTTCGCCTTCATGTTCGCCTGTTTGATGAATCTCGGTGCCTATTGGTTTAGTGACAAGCTGGTCCTTATGAGTTATCGTGCCCGTCCCTTAACGGAAGTTGAAGCGCCGGAGATTCACCGCATTGTAGAGGAATTAGCGGCAGCGGCGAAAATGCCGAAGCCGAAAATTTATCTGATCCCTTCCCAGGCTCCCAACGCATTTGCCACAGGCCGCAATCCAAAACATGCAGTGATCGGAGTCACGCAAGGCATTTTGGAACTTCTCTCTGAGGAAGAATTGAGAGGGGTCTTGGCTCACGAACTTTCTCACGTTCGCCACCGGGACATTTTGATCGCTTCGATTGCAGCAACGATGGCGGGCGCAATCAGCATGCTTTCTAATATGGCACGCTGGGCGCTGATGTTCGGCGGTTCCAGAAGAGATGAACGTGATCAAGGCGGAAGTAATCCTTTGGTCCTTCTTGTCATGGCGATTGTTGCACCCATTGCGGCACTTCTGATTCAACTGGCGGTTTCGCGCTCCAGGGAATTTGAAGCAGACAAAGGCGGGGCCGAGCTCTTAGGCGATCCTCTTGCTTTGGCCCGCGCTCTTAGAAAATTAGAGGCGGGTGTGCGCCGGATTCCCATGGTGGAGGCAACGCCTGCCACGGCTCATCTTTTTATTGTGAACCCATTACGAGGCAACGCATTCGCAAAACTTTTCAGCACGCATCCGCCGATGGAAGAAAGAATCGAACGCCTCGAACAAATGGCTCGTTAGCCGTCTTTTTTCCTTAAAATAGCAATGACCTTCTTCGCACCGTTGGATGACAAAATCGACTTCGGCGCCGTGTTCGGTCCGGTAGGAAGAAATCCGGATTTCCCGATCCCGGTTTGAGGCGCTATCAAACACCGATTGAAGGACAAGAGGCAGAACACTCCTTGTAAAATAGAAATTAGTATTCTATAATTCAATCATGTTTGAAAGGGATGCGAAAGCGAGGCTGGTGGCTCTGTGGGCGGATTTTCCGGTCGTTCTCATCTCCGGCGCAAGGCAGGTAGGAAAAACGACACTGGTCAATCATCTAGCCGGCCAGCTTGGGATTGCCCAAAGCCTTACTCTAGATCACTCAGGGACCCGCCGCCGGGCTAGCGAGGATCCGGAACTTTTTATTCAGAGCCTGAAATTACCCGCCTTTTTAGATGAAGCACAAAAAAGTCCTGCTCTCTTTGAAGCCGTCAAACAGCAAATAGACAACAACAGACGGCCAGGTCAAGTCATGCTTTCAGGTTCGGCTAATTTCCTCCTGCTCAAGCGGGTTTCCGAAAGCTTGGCGGGACGGGCGGCTCGGCTTTTTCTGCGAGGCCTGTCGATCCGCGAACTTCTCGGCCGCACAGAAAAGCCGCCGCATCTGGAAAAATGTCTGAAGGTACGGTCTGCTAAAAAGCTTGTGGAGGCTTGTCACGATACCTGCCGGGAAATCCGTTGGCCGGCCTCCGAATGGGCTTCGAGAATGCTAGGAGGCCGTTTTCCGGAACTTTGTATCAAAAACCGTAAAGAGGAATTCCGAATTTCATGGATGGAAAGTTATGTCGATGCATTTGTCGAAAAAGATCTTCCGGACCTTGGGAATGTTCAAAGCCGGCTGGAGTTCCGGCGGTTCTGGCAGATCGCTGCGTCGGCCTCGGCTCAGCTGCGCGATCTTTCAACCTTGGGAAGCGCCCTCGGGATTTCCTATCATACCGCCTCCCGCTACCTCGGCCTCTTAGAACAAGGGTGCCATCTTTTTCAGCTCGCTCCTTATTTTTCTAATATCGGAAAAAGACTGACCAAGGCGCCACGTCTTTTTTCCGAAGACACAGGCCTTGCCCTCTTCCTCTCGGGCCTTCGCAATCTTGAACAGCTCGAAGCCTCGGAACGGCGAGGCACCTGGCTTGAGAATTTTGTGACGGCGGAAATCAAAAGTATCCTTGAAATTTTTTTTCCAGGTTCCCAACTTTGGTTCTGGCGGACCTTAGCGGGTGCGGAGGTGGATCTTGTGGTCGAAGACGGCCGCAGCCTTTTGCCGATCGAGATCAAGTGGTCGACCCAACTTCGCAAGGAAGAACTGAGAGGCCTTCAGAATTTCTTAAAAGATTTTGAAAAACAAGCTCCTTTGGGAATCGTAGCCTGTGGAACGAGTGAACCTTTTCTGATTATGGACCACATCGCCGCCGTCCCGCTGGCCTGGCTCCTGACATGAGAATACTACCTTATTAAAGGGGCGTAGCGGTACGGGTCCCAAAATCTACGATACTACAACATTTGGATGGCCGATGGGTGGCCGAAACGGAAGCCGGAATCTCCGAAAAGGTAATTAGCCGGTTTTATCTTCGTGTTTTATTACTTCATCATCCGGGGTATAGGTCCGCCCATCTTTACCGGCACCAATCTCCCAGCTTTCAACAACGGCTCCATCATGCAGCAGGTCTTTGACGGTGATGACGGTAACGAGTGTTGCGGAAGGAAACAAGTGCATTTCCTTTGATGAGTCCAAACTTGGCTTATTTAAGTCAACGATTGAATCAACTTTTTCGGTGGTATAACTTGTATTTGCAGTAACGTTGAAAGCTGCGTCTACCGGTGAAGCAGCCTGAATGGTGCCGTCAGGCATGGTTTTTCGTGTCGAGTAAATTGTGGCCGAGGTTACAGAAAAATTATCGTCAAGATTGAAGGCGACGCCAAGGATTCCATTTGCCACGTATTTTACGGTCATGAATCTCGAAACGCCTGGATTCTCTGAAAAGTCACTGTTCAGGTTTCGCGCGATCTTTCTGGTGCCAATCGAATCGCGAAAAGATTGGGTCACTGTCACATACTCTGAATGACCTGGGACATAGTTAAAATTGGAATTAAGCTCCACGGCGAGTTGCACGACCTGACTATTATTACCGATAACAAATCTCTGTTTCGTGTATTTTGAAGTACCCAGAATGTCCGAGAAATTTGGACTCAGATTCTCTGCTATCTCTATGGAGCCGTCAGGATTTGTCTTTTGAGTTAAGTAATTCGTGGCTGATGTTGTAACAAAGCCCGGGCCGAGGTTTAAGACTATGCCGATTTTTCCATCTCTCAGGACCTGCTGAATGTTGTAGATGCTAACTCCAGGGATGTCTGCGAAGTCGGGACCTACATTGGCGATCCCAATTGCTCCATCTCCAAAGTTTTTTTTGATGTAATAGCGGGATATGCCCGGACGAGGTGAAAAATCCGACTTGAGGTTTTCGCCTAAGCCTAATGCTCCATCCCCCAGATTTTTCAACGTTATGAAGCGTGATGTTGCAGTCATATTAAAGGTTCGATCGAGATATTGCGCAATACCAAACGCCCCATTTCCCAGGTCCCGCCGGCTTGAATAGGTCGAAATCCCGGAACGATCCGTGAAATCCTTACTCAGGTTTGAGGCCACTCCGATGGACCCATCGGCCAACAACAGTTCGGTTGAATATTGGATCCAGCGTTGTCTTCCTTGTAAAAATGTTGCGGTGACTTGTGTAACGCCGGTGACCGGATCGGTATTGCGTACTTTCATAAATACCGTATCTGAGCGGTTGTTTATACCGTCTACACCTGAATCACTATCCCAATTAATGACATTACTAAATTCCCAACGGAGGTTGCGGATCAGCTTACCGGCGGAATCATATTCAGGAACGTCAATCACTTGCTGAGTACCGTCAAAAGAAGAAGGGTAATCCGGTAAGCCTCTGAGAAGCCCATTCTTTACTATCCTATGCAGCATCTCGGCGTAATTCATAAGGCCCTTCAAAGGATCCTGAAGAGGCTTGGGAAGAAAAGAAGGCGTCTTGGAATTAGTAACTTTTCTCGAAAGAGCATCGAGGGAGGAAAGGGAGCGGATGTTCTTGCTCAGCTTTAAGTCCGCATTCAAATTATCGAGCCAGGTATTCAGCGTATTTTCATACTTCTTAAGTTGGATCGTTTTATTTTTTTCATAGGTCGCGTATTGAGTTCTTAAAGAATCGTTCAGCTTTTTGAGGTCGTCGCCAAAATATTTTGCATACTCAAAATTGATGACATCGCGAAACCGGGACACAGTTACGTTTTGTGGGTTATTTGAAGGAGCAGCTTTAAAGATTTGAAAATCATTTACGAATTGGTCAAATTTTGCTTTGGCTTGGTCCGCGGCTTGGTCGGGATTCAAGCCACCGCGCTTTTTTTGTGTACCCGCCAGCATTTGTTTGGCTAAGGTGATCTTGTCGTTGATTAACTGCTCAAGCGCTTGTCTTTGTTCCGGAGAAATGGTGGGCTTGGAATAGACCCTTGCTTTAATAACGCTCACCGGGCTTGTAACGGGCTGGGCTGAAAATCCCGGAAAAGAAAAAGAAGAAACAAACAAGAAAAAGGCAGTTGAAACTCTCAACATCTTAAACATTTTCATTTTTTTAATTCTCCTTTGCTCATTCATGAGTTGATTACTTTCTTCAAATCAAAATTAACACCATAGAAAAGTAATTGTCAAGGGCAGGATCAGAAGAGTTAGGCCCTGCTAGAAAGAACACTTACTAAGGAGGTTTAGGAAGAGATGAGAGAAGAAAGCCTAGCAATCATGCGATTACGTTTTTGAAGCTCAGCCCTCATCATTGTCTCGACGCTCGTCTTTAATTTCTCCTCATCCTTTAAATCCATACCTCTTGTTTCGATGGGATCCAAGATACTGATGTAGGCAAGCCCCGGAGCTCCAAACCGGGCGTTGCCTTTCGAGATCACATTTTGAGTCCCCGCAAGAACAACAGGAAGAAAGGGTTTTTGGGATTCTATCGCCAAGCGAAACGCGCCTGATTTGAAACGACCTATTTCACCGGTTCGGCTTCGGGTGCCTTCGGGGAAAATCAGGATTGAAATATTTCTCTGAAGCCACCGAAGCGATTGTTGGTAGCTTTTTTTTATACTTCCGTGCTGACCGCGTTCCAAAGGGATGTAGCCCATGACTTGCATGGCCCAACCTAGAAAGGGGACCGAAAAGAGACTTTTTTTAGCGAGCCACTTAAATTGGTGATCGAGCGCAAAAAGACAAATGATATCTGAGAGGCTCGCGTGATTGGCCGCCAGAATATAGCTTTGATTTTTACGGATTTTTTTTCGCCCGGCAATCTCAAGCCGCCAAAAGGGGTTAAGTTTACTTAGAATAACCCCCCAAAAAACACCGAGCTTGTGGGCGAGGCGCCGGTCGGGATCAAAAAAAGCGAGAGGAAGTGAAAGGATGATTAAAGTAGAAACCAGCACGGTCACTACGCCCACAACCGTCCAAAGATAAAGGGAAAATAGGAAGGGTCCTAAGCTTTTCATGATTTTGGCTATTCTAGCGTTCCGGGACTTTCCTTAACACTCTATTTTTTCCGGCTTTTGCCGTATAAAAAGGGGACAAACCGGAGCTTGAAGCCGGTTATTGACTCGAATGCCCGAGTCCGATACTATTTACAACATCAACACGTTATTCAAGATTTAAGCTTTGCTCTAAAGGAGGAAAACATGTCCTACGTTATCACTGAGAAATGTTTAGGGGAACAATACGCATCCTGCGTCGCGGTTTGTCCGGTCGATTGCATTTATCCGGGTCCTTATAAAGGCGAGCCCTTCATGGTGATTGATCCTACCATCTGCATCACCTGCGGCGCGTGCCTGCCGGAATGTCCCATTGGTGCGATCGTCGAATCTGAAGATTACGATCCCGCATACGCCAAGATCAACGCAGACCTGACTCCTCAATTTAAAAGCAATCCCAAAGTTCCTGAGCGGGCGAAAAACGATTCTCCCAGAAAACCGAACAATAAGCTGGTTCAATAAAATCGAGTTCCCCTCGGTTTTTTAAGGCGCCTTCAAAATGCCCAAAGCTTTCGTAATGATCGACGTTTTTCCCGGCAAAGAAGAAGTGGTGGAGAATTCCGTAAGACAAGTTGCGGGGGTTAAATTTGTCTATCAGGTGACGGGGGAGTTTGACATGATCGCCTTCATCGAGTCTGAACCCTATCACGCCTTTGCATGCGTGGTGGCTGCCATCCGGAAAACCGAAGGCGTTCGCGATACGGACACTCAGCTTGTTTTGGAAAAAAAACCTACCTAAATTGTGAAAGCCGGGAAACCCGATCCGCTCGAAGCCCTGCTCCGCCGTTACGTCGACGATTTCATCCATCAAAATCATGCAGCTCAGGTCCTTGCCAAGGGGCTTCGTGTTATCGGTGTCGGGTTCTGGCCCATCATCGACCATCTGACTTTTCGAACGATGGATGTGGATCTTCGCGCTAAAGAATTCTTGAAGCTGGGTTACGCGTACGACACACAGATGGACATCCTCGAATACAACAATTGGTTTGCCAAGGTCTATCGGAAACAAGGTTATCCCACACTTTTTATTGATCAGGCTTATCAAGGTGCGCGGGGCAAGGGGAGTTTGATCCCTGAATGGGTGAAGGCCTTTGGCGATAAAACACTTCATCACGTGGCGGTGCGGATCGAAGAAATTGAAGAGTCTGTTCTTTTTCTTGAAAAGCAAGGCGTCAAATTTGCCGGTGAAATTGTGGGAGACCGCGGCGCAGACCTCAGGCAAATTTTTACGCATCCTGAAATGAAAAAATCAAAACCCTTCAGTGTGATTGAACTCACCGAGCGTCACCGGGGATTCGCGGGCTTCTCGCCGCCGCAAGCCAATCGTTTGATGGAATCCACTCGGTCTTCCGTTTGAGTGGAGGGGCACCCGGGCCCCCATGATTCGTCTCACCCAAAAAGATCAGATTGAGCCGTATTTAACAGACGGCTCCCAATTTCACGGCTCCGCCGAGGGCGTGGTCCTTCCCACAAGCGAAAAAGAAATCTCCGAATTTCTAAAAGAGGCCAGCGCCAAAAAAATCCCTGTCACGATTTCCGGAGGAAAGACCGGGCTTACGGGCGCCGCAGTGCCCCAAGGCGGCTGGGTTTTATCAACGGAGAAACTGAACAGGATTCTAGAAGTAAACAAAAAAGAATCTTGGGCAAGACTCGAGCCCGCAATTTATTTGAAAGATCTCAAAGAGACACTGGAACCGGAGAAACTTTTTTATCCACCGGATCCCACAGGACCCAAGGCTTTTCTAGGAGGAACGGTTGCCACCAATGCCTCAGGCCCCAATGGTTTTAAGTATGGCGCGACAAGGCCTTATATCCGGCGTCTGCGGATAGTTTTAGCGGAAGGTGAAATCCTTGATCTAGCGCGCGGCGAGATCAAGGCAGACCGCGACGGAATTCTTGAAATTCCGTTGAGTGCGCGGAAGCTTAAAGCGCTCATTCCTCGTTATCAAATGCCTTCCATCAAACACGCGGCCGGATATTTTTCTAAACCCGGAATGGATGCGGTTGATTTATTTATCGGTTCGGAAGGAACGCTGGGTATTACCACCCAGATTGAAGTAGCGCTTCTCCATTCTTCCGAAGAGCTTCTTTCCTTTATTGTTTTCTTTCGGACCGAAGAAGACGCTTGGCGTTTTTCATCCCGCACCCGCGAAACCAGTTTAAAAAATAGAATGGGCAAATGGGAAGGAATCGAGGCGCGGATGATCGAATATTTTGATAAGGGATCGCTCGGATTCCTCCGTCCTCATTTCCATTCGATTCCAAAAGAGGCGAAGTCGTGTCTTTTTATCGAACAAGAAACAGCAAGCGCAAACAAAAAACAGCTTCTTCAAAAGTGGCATCAATTTTTTGAAGAAGGAAAAGCCCTTGGAGAAATCTGGGAAGGTGAGATCCGGAGTTTTCGCTCCGCCCTACCTCTGGCAGTCAGGGAATTTCTTGCCCAACACGGCCAAGTCAAAGTGGGGACGGACACGAGCGTCCCGCATGAGCGATTTGAAGAGCTGATGCTTTTTCACAGGCATGCGGTAGAAAAATTGGACATGACCAACGTTACCTTTGGTCATATCGGGGAAAGCCATGTGCATTTGAATCTCCTGCCTCGAAATAACGAGGAGGCCCAAAAGGCCCGGGCGCTTTATCCTGAACTGGTGGCAAAGGCCGTATCGTTGGGCGGCACATTTTCAGCCGAGCATGGGGTAGGAAAGCTTAAACACCGTTACCTGGCCGAGCTTTACGGTAAGCGGGTGATTGGGGAAATGAGGGCCTTAAAGCAGGTTTTTGACCCCAATCAAATCCTTGGGCGGGGCAATATTTTTGAGATATAATCTTTGTTCCGTCATTGCGGGCTGACGAAGTCGGCCGAAGCAATCGCAGTTTTCAGATTGCTTCGTCGGCCACTGGCCTTCTCGCAATGACGAGTTACTATGATTATCGGACTCACCGGAAAAAATGGCGGCGGTAAAGGGGAAGTTGTTAAGTTCCTTCAGGAACGGGGGTTCCAGGCCCTTTCTCTTTCTGATGTCCTGCGCGAAGAAGCCCAGCGGCAAGCGAAGCCCGTCACCCGCGATTTTCTAGTCGAACTCGGCAACCATATCCGTCAGGAATTCGGTCCCGGCGAACTTGCCGAGCGGATCTTCGCCCGTCTTGATCCGGATAAAAATTATGTGATCGATTCGATCCGTCACCCCGCTGAAATTCAGGTCTTCCGTAGACGACGCGATTTTTATCTTTTTCATATCCAGGCCCCGCAAAGACTACGCTTTGAAAGACTCCGCCAAAGGGCGCGAGAGAATGATCCGAAGGTGTTTGAAGATTTTCTTACGCTGGAGGCCAAAGAGGCGGCGAGCGCTGATTTGCGTTCCCAACAACTCGATCAAGCGATTTCGATGGCCACCGCCACTTTGGAAAATGGCGGACCTTTAAAAGATCTGCACGAAAAAGTAAAACGTCTGCTTCTTGAACTTTCCAAAAAAGAACTCCGCCCCGATTGGGACGATTATTTTTTGGGGATCGCGAAGATGGTCGCACTTCGTTCCAATTGTATCAAGAGAAAAGTGGCGGCGGTTTTGGTGAAGGACCGCCGAATTATTTCTACAGGATATAATGGAACCCCTCGGGGAGCCAAAAATTGCAGCGAAGGAGGCTGCCCGCGCTGCAATAATCTTACGGTCTCCGGGAAAAATCTCGATGAATGCCTTTGTTCGCACGCCGAGGAAAATGCGATTACCCAGGCGGCTTATCACGGTGTCACTATTAAGGACGCCACGCTTTATTCCACTTATTCGCCCTGTTTAATCTGCACCAAGATGATCATCAATTCCGGAATCCGCGAAGTGGTTTACAACGTAGAATATGATCTCTCCGATACCTCGCGCCAACTCTTGGACGAGGTGGGGATTTTGATCCGCCAACTCGCGATCTCTCCCACGGTGGAAGCATGAGTGAGCAGATGCAGCCCATCATCCGAAAAAGTTTTGGTTTGAAAGATGAGATCCGCCCTCAGCTTGAAGCCAGTTACCACAGCCCTTTCATGGACCGGCTTAAAACGCAGGGCTACCGTCTTGAAGTGGCAGATCTTACGATCTGCTTGGCCGAAGAATTCGGATTTTGTTACGGCGTGGACCGAGCGGTGGATTATGCCTACCAAACCCGCGCTAAATTTCCGGACAAACGCATTTTTCTTACCAACGAAATCATTCACAACCCGCGGGTCAACACCAAGCTTCTCGAGATGGGAGTAAAATTTTTGTACGGTCCTTACCAATCTGAAAATGGTATCGAAAATATTACAAAGGATGACATTGTGATCATTCCGGCCTTTGGAACGACCGTCAAAGAATTAAATGAGATTCAAAAAAAAGGATGCGTTTTAGTGGACACCACCTGCGGATCGGTGATGAGTGTGTGGAAACGCGTGGAAAGTTATGCGCGTGAAGGATTCACGGCCGTCATCCACGGGAAATATGATCATGAGGAAACGCAGGCCACAAGCTCTCGGCTTACGCAGTACCCCGGCGGAAAATATTTAATCGTAAGAGACAAGCGCGAAACTCAAATGGTTTGTGACTTCATTGAAAAAGGCGGCAGTCGAGAAGAATTTTTAATGATTTTCAAAAATGGGATCTCACCAGGCTTTGATCCTGACGAAGACCTCCAAAGAGTAGGCTGTGCCAACCAGACGACGATGCTGTCGAGCGAATCGCTTGAGATCGCCAACATGCTTCAAGCGTCGCTCGCCAAAAGATGGGGCAAAGATGAGCTTGCCAACCGTTTCCGGCATTTTGACACGATCTGTTCCGCCACCCAGGACCGTCAAGATGCGATCTTAAAACTCGCCCGCGAAGGAATGGATGTGATGATTGTGGTGGGCGGATACAATTCCAGCAACACCAGTCATTTGGTGGAAATCTCGCTCGAGTTTTGCCCGGTCTTTCACGTCAAAGATGCCACCTGTCTTATTTCAGAAGATAAGATTGAACATAAACTTGTCGGACAGACCGAACTGGTGCGGACAAAAAATTGGCTTCCCAAAGGAAAAATCAAAGTGGGAGTTACTGCCGGGGCATCCACTCCCGACCGCGTCACCGAAGAGGTGATTGAACGCATTATTGAAGTACAGGCCAAGCCATGCCTCAAAAGTCAGTAAAGATCTACACCACACATTACTGTCCTCATTGCCTCCGCGCCAAAAAAATCCTTACCAAAAAAGGCATTCCCTTTGAAGAGATTGATGTTACCGACGACGACCAAAAAAGACAAGAAGCCCAAGACCGTTATGGTTGGATGACGGTTCCTATTATTGTGATTGACGGCAAGTGCATCGGAGGGGCGCAGGAACTCTATGATCTTGATAAAAAGGGAAAGCTCCGGCCGGTGTAAAGGATCGGACAAAATTTTTATCAGCTCACGCTCGCGAGACGTCTTGTTGTTGAATCCCAACCAAACTTGTAAGTCCGATGATTAAAAGTTAATTCACTTATTTTTTCCGTTGCGGGATCCCGACGAATAGGAAGAGTGCCTTTGGTTATTTGGGCTTCAGCGCTCATCGTGTAGGTAGTGATTTGGCCGGGATCTTTGGGATAGGCGGCATCCAGCATGAAAAGAATTTTTTCGAGGAGATTCGTTCTTCCTTTCAAAGCCCGGGCCAGAGCGTCGCCCAACAGTCCCAGACTTCCCATGATATAACGAGTCATTACCTCGGCCCATTCTTCGTGGGAAGGCGCGGGCTTAATGATAAATAAGAAATCGTCCGGTTGACCTTCATCGGAAATAACGTCAAAGCCGCGAGGAGCAAAGATCCCAAATTGAATCGACGCATCCATGTGCATGATTTCATGGATGAAAGTACGCAGAGGTGCTGTGAAGCTGAGAATAACGTTATTATTACCTGCGCTTCCATAGATTCCTTTGAAAAGCGTTGAAAATGCAATCATATCCAGCTTTTTAATGGAAGGTAAGGCTTTCTGGTAGACTGGCTGCGTGAGTAAGCTGTAAATTCGATTCAAATATTTGAAATGTTCTGCAAGATTGGGCGGGGAACTGGCGCGGGAATAATCGATGAGAATCCCCAATTCATCCCAAAATTTCAAAACCATACTCTTGCGCTTTAAAAATAGATTCTGGTCTTCTCCGAAGTACTTCGTTAACGTCTGTAAAATAAATTCGCGAATCCTCGGAAAAAGTTCCGGCCGTTTTTCCATCTTGGCCACGGAGATAATATTGATAACCAGCCGTCCATTTCCTGGTTTGAGGCTTATTTTGTAGGTTTCGTCGACCAGGAAGGAAAGGATCGATTGTTTTACAATGGGATTGAAACCAAAGGCTTGGCGAGCCGACCAAATAGAATCTAGAATCTGGTACTGCGCCTTAGGATCCGTATTGGCGAAATACTGTATAAGCTGCCAAGTGAAGTCAGTGCCGACCCTGCCAAATATTTCCCGTGCCTGATCCGAAAAAGATAAAGAAGGATTTTTTGAAAATTTGTCCCGGGCGCGGCGAATGTCACGCACATCCCGCGCTGTTACGGAACCGTCTCCATTCATGTCAAAGGTGGTGAAAAGCGAAGAAGCGATCCGGTTCACAAACGTCACGGGATCTTCCGGGTTGAGACGGTCTTCCGCTTCCTCCAACACTTGTTCGGCGTTCCACATTTCCGTCACGAGAGAGTTGCTAAAATAGAGAGGTGGATCGGGCTGGGTCTTGACAGGAAATTGACCGGCCCATTCTTGGAGAGCCGCGATCGTCGTGGCTTGTGCAACTTTGTTACGATAACTCGAAAGATCTTTCCGGTATTTCCTCATAGATGCCAAATCGGCCTCAAGCTGTCCAATGGTGCGTTTTTGGGGATCCAAACTTTCGGGAAGAATGAGGGCTGCCCGGTTGGCGGCGATATGTTCTTTGATGCGCTCGCTCAAACTTGCCTCATCCAGGTGTCTCTCCGCGAGTCCGTCCGAATTATAGGCCGCGATCTTGATCTGAGTGTCTGCAGGAAGGTTCGGGTTATTTTCCAAGGCCTGAAGCTCTTTGACAAAAAATTGAAAGACCGTATTGTTGGCAATATAAAGCGATTTCCAGAATGCAGCGTAAGCGGCGAGATTCAAACCTGCGGGCGCCCTCTCCATGCGCTGCATCTCATCCCGAGGCACCGATTTCAATGCCTCGTCGATTTTCTTTAAAAGGGGTCTCGACTTTGCGGAAACAGAATCAGAGGAAACTTCATAGAACCATTCGGCCGGCCGCGAGTTGTTTTTCCGGACCACTTTGATTGAGGAATCCTTGGTCTCGCCAGCTTTCCGGTAACTGACCTTATAAACTTCCCTTTGGTTGGGAACGGATTCGTTTACTACCAGACTGTAGTTTTTAATGTTGATGTTGTTAAAGGAAGTCTCGGTGAGCCGCGCTTCAATTTCCGCTACCTGGGCGCGGAGTTCATCTTTTAATGGAGGAGTGCTCGGGAGAAGGAAAACAGAGGTGCTTTTAGGCTGAAACGTCCAGGTTTTGTCGGGAAGCTGGACAATCATTTGCTCGTGGTAAGAGGCAAAGATTTTTCCTCCGTCCTCTTTAAATACTTGATAGGAAAACTTGGCACCATTAGTAGAAGGTTTTTTCAAATAGACGATCACATCGCTTGGTTCAACTTTAAGTAAATCGGCGACTGCTTCTTCGGGACTGTCGAACAAGCGAACTTGAAAGGGCGTCTGTGAGAAGATAGCAGCGGGTTGATTTGCAACCGGCTGATTGGGATTCTCGGACTTTGAGTTGATAGTTACAGGAACAGTGGGTTGAGGAGACTGACCGGGATTTGTGATGTAGTCATTCGCCGATCCTCCGGCCCAAAGAGCAGGCTGAAGAATAAGGGTTAGTGTAAGAAAAAGAGAAGGAATCCTGGCGACCATAATACAAAATTAGCTGGTACACGGAAGGAAAGCAAGTAAAGCTAGAAACGGCTATTTTCTGCTATAAAGAACACTTTTTAAAGATCTGGCATGGAAGCGGAGTCTAGATTTGTCTTGACCGAAATCAGCCACCTTTGTACTATAATTCCCTGCTAGAAATTTTAGGCAAGGAAGGAACCCCAGAGATTATGTTAAAACCCTTTGCGACCAAATTGAATGAGACGACCTTAACCAAACTCGACCAACTCGCCCGGAAAACGCGCATTCCAAAGTCACGTCTTGTGGAGCAGGCCATTGAGTTTTTAGTTGAACACTACCGGCAGATTGACGAGGATCTCGTCCGCGCTCAGAAGATTCGGGAGGCCGAGAGTCTCCAGCCGGTATAAAGAAAGAGTCATTGCGAGCCCGCGAAAAAGGGGACAGTCCCCTTTTCTGTTTTCTGGGGACAGTCCCCAATTGACATAAACCATGAAAACAACATTTCAAAGGAAATTACAAGAGAAAACCCGTGACACCCTGTACGATCCGTCTTTTGAGAAGGATTCCTGCGGAACGGGTTTTGTCGCCAACATCTCCGGCAAACCGACTCATGAGATCGTAGAAAAGGGAATCGAAGCTGTTGTTCATTTGACTCACCGGGGCGCGACCGATGCGGATGCTAAAACAGGCGACGGCGCGGGCATCCTTGTTCAAGTTTCTAAAAAATTCTTCAAAAAAGAACTCGAGACGCTGGGTCATCCCAAAATTGAAATCGATTCCCTCGCTGTCGGAATGATTTTTTTCCCCCGGAAAAATTATCAAAGCCGCGAACGGGCCCGTACCATTATCGAAAATGTTTTATCGCACAACAAAATCCGTGTCGTGAGTTGGCGAATGGTGCCCGTTGATTCCTCGGTTTTAGGAGAAAAGGCTGAGGCAACCCGGCCTGAAATCGAGCAAGCCTTGGTGTTTCCGAAGACAAAAAAATCTTTTCCCACCCCAGAACATTACGAACGGGCTCTTTATCTGGCGCGCAAGGAAATCGAAAAAAAAGTGGATGAGGAATCCATCGAAAATTTTTACATTCCCTCCTTTTCTTCCCGTACCCTGGTCTACAAAGGCCTTTTTGTCGCCTCGCAGCTGAAAAAATTTTATTTGGATTTAAACGATCCGGATTTTGAAAGTGCGCTGGCCCTTTTTCACCAGCGTTACAGCACCAATACTTTTCCCACGTGGTTTTTGGCGCAGCCTTTCCGTTTTTTAGGTCATAACGGCGAAATCAATACCCTCCCAGGAAACCGGAACTGGATGAAGGCCCGCGAAGCCGAATTCGGGCACCCTTTTTGGAACCGGAAAATTGATTTCTTAAAACCCGTGATTGTCCCGGGCGGAAGCGATTCCGCGGCTTTAGACAATCTTCTGGAACTCCTTGTGCTCTCCGGCCGTGGGGTTCTTCATTCGATGATGATGCTGGTCCCCGAGGCGTGGGAGAACATGCCTCATATGGATCCGGATTGGAAGGCCTTCTATCAATATCATTCGTGTATGCAGGAACCTTGGGACGGCCCGGCTGCCTTGGCCTTTACTGACGGACAAATCATCGCCGCAGTCCTTGACCGCAATGGCCTGAGACCCGCTCGTTATATTGTTACCAACGACGGCATGATTTTGATGGGTTCTGAAGTCGGGGTGATTGATATCCCCGATGAAAACGTCAAAGAAAAAGGACGTCTCGGCCCCGGAAAATTAATCGCGGTGGATCTGGTGCAAGGCAAGCTCATGCATGATGAAGAAGTAAAGGCCGCGATCGTGCACCGCTCACCCTACAGCAAATGGCTAAAGAAAAATCTTTATCACCTTCCTACCGGCTCTCTGGATGGAAATGGAAAATTAAAGGACGACGTAACGCTGCTTCAAAAAGAAATCGCCTTTGGTTATACCTTTGAAGAGCTCGCGATGGTGATCAAGCCCATGGTCTTGGATGCCAAAGATCCCGTGGGCTCGATGGGAGACGACACGCCCTTGGCAGTTTTGTCGAACCGGCCGCGCAGGCTCTCCAATTATTTCAAACAGCTTTTTGCGCAGGTCACCAATCCTCCGATTGATCCGATCCGCGAGGAGCTTGTGATGTCCCTTCACACGCTTTTAGGAAAGCGGGGGAATATCTTAGAAGAAATCGAAGCGCACGCTAAACTCATTCAGCTCGATTCGCCGCTTCTTTTTAACCAGGATTTAAAACGGCTTCGCTCCATCGAAGATCCCGAATTTCGCTCACATACGATCACGTGTCTTTTTGATGTCTCGGAAGGAAAAGAAGGGCTTGAGGCGGCCATTGACCGGATCACCGAGGAGGCGATTGAGGCCGTGCGCGGCGGAAAAACGCTTTTGATTCTTTCAGACTGCGGTGTGAATTCCAAAAATATTGCTGTGCCCATGACGCTTGCGGTCGGGGCAGTTCATCATCACCTGATCCGTGAAGGACTCAGGATGAGAACAAGCATTATCCTTGAAACGGGTGAGCCCAACGAAATCCATCATTTTGCGCTTCTCTTAGGTTACGGGGCCGATGCCGTCAATCCTTATCTTGCGTTTGAGATTGTGGAATCTTTTATCCACTCAGGCGAGATAAAACTCGAGCGCGAAAAGGCCTTAAAAAATTATGGCAAGGCCGTTGAGCAAGGAATCCTCAAAATCATGTCAAAGATGGGGATCTCCACACTTTCGAGTTACCGCGGTGCGCAAATCTTCGAAGCGATCGGACTCTCCCGTCCTCTGGTAGAGCGTTGTTTTTCTGGAACGCCCTCGCGAGTTGGGGGAATTGATTTTCAATTGATCGCACAAGATCAACTCACTTGGCACGATCAGGCTTTCGGCCCGGGCCCGCGAACTGTCCTTGATCAAGGCGGATTTTACCGTTACCGCCAAGAAGGGGAATATCATGCGGCCAATCCCGGCGTGGTAAGTCTTCTCCAGCGCGCTGCCAAGAGCGGGGACCCGGCTGCTTATGATGAATATGCGAAGGCCGTCAATTCACGTCCTGCCACTTATTTACGCGACCTTCTGGAATTTAAATCCAGCCGCAAACCTATTCCTTTGGAAGAAGTCGAATCCATGGAAGACATCCGAAAAAGATTTTGCACTCCGGGAATTTCCCACGGGGCTTTAAGCCGCGAGACCCACGAGGCGCTTGCGGTTGCCATGAACCGGATCGGCGGCAAATCCAATTCCGGCGAGGGAGGCGAAGACCCCCTTCGTTACAAACAGCGGGCGAATGGCGATTGGGCGAATAGCAAAATAAAACAAGTGGCGTCAGGACGATTTGGTGTGACCCCTGAGTATTTAATGTCTGCCGAAGAATTCGAAATCAAAATGGCCCAAGGCTCCAAACCCGGTGAAGGCGGACAGCTTCCCGGCCATAAAGTTTCTGTGGAGATCGCAACGATCCGTCATTCGATTCCGGGCATCACTTTGATCTCTCCGCCGCCTCATCATGATATTTATTCCATCGAAGATCTCGCCCAGCTTATTTATGACCTCAAAATGATCAATCCCAAAGCCAAAGTCTGTGTGAAGCTCGTTTCAGCAGCGGGTGTGGGAACGGTAGCGGCCGGTTGCGTGAAGGCTCATGCGGATGTGGTGCAAGTTTCAGGCTGCGAAGGAGGAACAGGCGCTTCGCCGCTGAGCTCCATTAAAAATGCCGGGATGCCTTGGGAGCTCGGTCTTTCTGAAGCTCAGCAAGTTTTGGTTCTAAACGATCTTCGCGGCAAAGTCATTCTTAGAACAGACGGCGGATTAAAAACCGGACGCGATATTGTGATTGCTGGACTTTTGGGTGCAGAAGAATTTGGATTTGGAACAGCCTCTTTGATCGCCGCAGGGTGCGCAATGATCCGCGCTTGTCATTTGAATACTTGTCCTGTCGGTGTGGCAACTCAAAACGAAAAACTCCGCGCCAAATTTACCGGAACACCGGAAGCAATTATCAATTTTTTTAACGGCATTGCCAATGAAGTGCGCGCGATTCTGGCAAACTTGGGTTACAGGCGCTTTGAAGAAATCATCGGCCGAACGAATCTTTTGCACGACAGTCATTCTTATCCTCACGAAAAAGCAAAGACATTGGATCTAAGCGCACTTCTTGCCAATCCGGATCCCCATGGAAAAAAACCGCGTTATCATACCCAAGATCGCAATAACTGGGAGGGCGGCGAGCCGCTCGACCCCCAACTTCTTAAAGACGCTGCCGAGGCCATTGAAGGAAAAAGAAAATTTTCAGGAAATTATGAAATCAGAAATATCCACCGTACCGTGGGAGGCCGCGTGGCCGGGCGAATCGCACAACTGCACGGTGACAAAGGACTCGCCCCTGGTTTTATCGAATTCAAATTTAAGGGAACGGCGGGACAAAGTTTCGGTGCATGGTGCATTCATGGTCTGCGGATGGTTTTGGTGGGTCAATCCAACGATTACGTGGGCAAGGGAATGTCAGGAGGCGAAATCATTGTCCGGCCGTCTGATGCAGCAAAATTTTCCTGGCATCAAAATGTCATTATTGGAAATACCGTAATGTACGGCGCAACGGGCGGAACACTTTATGCGGCAGGCCAGGCCGGTGAAAGATTTTGTGTCCGCAATTCCGGGGCAAGCGCTGTGATTGAAGGCGCGGGGGATCATTTTCTTGAATACATGACAGGAGGCACCGTGCTTTGTTTGGGAGAAGTGGGCCGCAACGCCGGCGCCGGCATGACCGGGGGAGTTGGTTTTGTCCTGGATGAAAAAGGAAATTTCCCCAAAAAATACAACTCGCAACTCGTCGGCATTGTCCGGTTTGAAAAAGAAGAAGACGAAAAGCTTGTAAAATCCATGATCCAAAAACATCTGGAATACACCCAAAGCCCGCGCGCTAAAGAAATTTTAGACCAATGGAAAAAATACGCGCCGCTTTTTTGGAAAATAGAACCCAGTCCTACCGAAACCAAAATCCGTACCGAAGTGGTTGTCAATGTCAACCGCGATGACGCCGGCCGGCCGGTTCAGATGAAGGACCTTTTAAAACCCGTCAAAGGAAAATAATTTCGCACGAAAAATTTGAGGAGGAATTTATGGAAGGAGCCGTTCAAATGGATAAGGAAGTCAGAAAAAAGATTCTCAGGAGAATCCCTTACGGTCTTTATATTTTAGGTTTCAAAAATGGGGCGGAGTGTCACGCGATTGTGGGCAGCTGGCTTTCCCAGTGCTCTTTCGAGCCGCCGCTTTTGATGCTCGGAATCAAAAAGGGGAGTCACGCGCACCAATTTCTTGAGAAGAACAGTTTTTTCAGCGTCAATTTCCCGCGTAAAGACCAAAAGAAACTTGTCGAAGGTTTCTTTAAACCTTTTGAGACCAAAGACAACAAGTTCGGACAAGTTCCTTTTCGTTTAGGGAAGAATGGGGTGCCGATCTTGGATGAAACCTCAGGGCATTTTGAATGTAAAGTCCGCCAAATCATTCCCGGCGGCGATCACGACGTGATCATTGCAGAAATCCTCGAGTCGGAACTCCGCGACGATACCGACACCCTCACCATGAAAGACACCGGCTGGCACTACGGCGGATGAAGGTAATAAGAATGTCGATTTTAAAATTAAACCGACACGACGAAAATAAAGAGATAAATTTTGAGCTAAAATATCTTTTGAGCCTTACCACGCAACAGAGATTTCAAATGATGTTCTCCAAAACCCGTGAAATGCTTAGTCTCCTGAAGGGCCATGAAGACAGAAAAACTCCTCGCATTATTAAAAGAAAATAAAGTTAGCTTTGTGGTGATTGGAGCCACGGCATTCCCAGTTCATGGGTATGCCAGGGCTACGCTCGATATCGATCTTTTTATCCAGCCTGATCCACAGAATGCGAAGCGGGTTTGGACTGCGTTAAAGGAATTTGGGTACGACATGACAGATGTTCAGGTTGAAGATCTCCTGAAGAAAAAGCTTTTGATTCGTCAATATGCCGTTGAAACAGACATTCATCCGTTCGTGAAAGGAGTTACATTCGAACAGGTTTGGAAGAATAAAGTGAAAGCTAAATTCGGCGCGACGTTTGTCTGGTTCGCTTCACTCGACGCTCTGATTCAGATGAAACGTGCCGCAGGCCGCCCAAAAGATATTGAGGATTTGAAATACCTACGGCGTTTAAAGAAAAATCGCTGAAATTCACCATGAAAGACGCCGGCTGGCACTGCGGCGGTTGATTAATAGTTCAAACAATCTCCGACGATCATTGCCGATCATCGGTTGAGGGGACGTCGTCTGCGGGAGGACGTGTCTAGTTAGACCTCGCCCCTTCCGGGACCGTCCCCGGAGGCCCAGAGGAAAAGAAAACCCAGGCCGCTGGGGAGAATCAGGCTTGCCAGGGCGGCGCGGAAGCCGAAGCGGTCGGCAAGAAGCGAAAAGACCAGACTAAAAACGACCGAGATCTTGGTCGTTAGATTATAAAGCCCGAAATATTCTCCTGCCTCAGCCGTTGAACAAAATTCCAGTACGCGCTTTCGTCCGCTTGTCCAAATTCCTGCAAAGGCGAATCCTCCGCCTAAAAGGCTTACCGTAACAAAGATTGCGAAACTTGGCGCTACCGCTAAAATGCATAGCGTCACAAAAAGGACCGCAGAAGAGACCAGGAAAGTCTGGCCGGCGCCCCATGTGTCTGCCAGCACGCCCGCGATCACTCCAAAAAAGAAGGCGCTGAAATTAAGGCTAAGGAAAGCCGTGACCAAGCCTGTTTGGGTAGGGTTAAAGACTCGTGACATATAAATCACCAGCCAAAAAATAATGGCGTTCATGGCCTCCACCACAAAGAAATTTCCCAGGAAAAAAAGAGCCACGTTTTTTCTTTTCGTAAGTGAACTTACCAACCGGAATACCTTTTGCCAGCTTTCGCCAAGAATTTTTAAAGAAAAAGGAACAGGATTTGGAACTTTTCTTTCGGGAACCCACAAAAAAAGCGGAAGTGAAAATAGGAGAAAAAGAAATCCGGCGCCGGCAAAAACCCATCTGCGTCCCCAGAAGAGATCGATCATATTCGCAATCGGAATCGCGAAAAGCACCCCTAAATATCCCAGGCCCGTTCCCAGGCCTGAGACAAGGCCTTGTTTGTCGGGCTCGGTCACCACAGGGAGGAGGGCGTTATAAAAAACCAGGGAAGAATGAAAGAAAAAGCAGGCCATCAAAAAATCCGCCATGAGTGTAAGCGTGGAATTTTCAAATGACAAAAGGACGGTAAAAACGATGCAGAAAAGAGTGGTCCAGAATAAATAGAATTTGGTTTTTCCTGTCCGGTCACTGAGGGCCCCCAGCCACGGAACCACGATTGCCGAGAGAATCATCGCCAAAGAAGTTGCGATACCCAGATTCAGATTCCTGCGGGTAAGGGAAGTGAGGTAGAGAGGGAAGTAAAAGGTTAAAACAACAGCCGAAAAAATCGTATTTGCAAAATCGTAAAATGCCCAGCCGAAGAGCCTTAATCGAGGTTTTGCCGGTTCCCGAGACATTTTGAAAAGCTTACCAGGGACGACCGAGTTAAGAAAGGCTATTTTTATACGTCGTCTTTGCAAGTTCGCGCAGACGGAAAGACTCACGAGGATCTTGGAAAAGAACGTTCAGAATGTGAAGAGCTTCCGTGTCCTTTAAGCGCTGCGCGATGAGGATGCAATTTCTTCGTAGTTCTTCGGGTTCTGACGGATCCCTCAAAAGTTGCCGCACGCTCGTGCGGACAAAGTCATCGTCCTCCAAAGATTCCAAGAGAAAAAGCGCGTTGTTTCGCATGCTGAGCGTCTCTTGTTTGGTGCCGACAATTTTTCTCAATTTCTCAAGCGTTCCTTGTTCTTGCCACTGACTGTAGACGGCAAGCGAGTACTGACGAATGGCCGCGTCTTCATTCTTATTATCAATGGCCTCACGAATGATGGATTTGACGCCGGTTTCATTTAAATGAACAAGCTCTGCAAGGGCTGCTTTCCGTGCGAAAGATTCTTCGCCTCGAGTTTGTAGGATCTCTTTAAAAACTTTTTCGGTTTTGGTTTTATTGAGAATCCCCATTTTTTGGGCGGCGAGATAACGTAGCGAGGGTGATTCTTCAGGGTCCTTAAAAAGCGAAACAAGGACCGGAAATGTTTGATCGGGATAATGAGAGCTTAAATCTTCCAGAGATTGGACCCGGAGATCATAGGCGCGCACTTTATTGGTAAGAGAACGCAAACCCAAGTCTAAATCTTGATCTTCCTCTGCTTGGAGGAAGGAGAGCGGGAGACAAGACCACGCGACCAAGGTTAAAAAAAGCAATTTACGAGCTTGAGTCATTGCTTGCGTCTTCCCATGAAGTTACGTCGTAAACAAGAAGCGGAAGCGAAGAAAGAACTTGAGTGCTGAACTTCACTTCTCCCGAACCATTGCCTAAGGTGACGCCTCCTGTTTTCATTCCGTAAACGGCGCCAATAATTTTGGAATCTCCATTGATATGAATGATGTCGTCTGAAATGATAAGACCCTTAAACGTGCCATGAATATTTTTCAAATAGGCGGTGCCCGCAGAATTATGGCAGATCAATATTCCAGAGCTCCCTTCCAAATTCACTCCGTCCCAGCTTGACGTAAGATAAAGGATCCCATTAAAGGGACCCGACGGAGGGGTCGTGGTTTGGTAGGAATCGAGCGCCCCACTATCTAATCCCAGAATGCCTTCAGGTGTGGTCGAAAGAGCCGGGGCGTTGACTTCATAACTGGCGGGATTTGCAGGTTTGGCTGGTGCAATGCCATTGCCTCCGACTTTAGAATTTCCGCCTTGATTGAAGGTGCTGCTTGAAGTGGAAATTCCATAAACGCCCGGCGCTCCGGTAAGATTTCCATCAGAGTCGTGTTCCCTTCCATCGACGATGACGGAACCATTGGTTGATGCAATGCCGCTGATAGCCACCGCAGCCCTCGGATTCACCACTCCACCTTTCCGAACCGTGGCTCGTAAGACCTTACGTGCGCGTTCTACTCCACTCAAAATCACCGAACCGGTTGAGATGAGAACTTCATTTCCGACAGCATATTGTGACACCCCCACTTGCGTTCCTGTGTCGGGATTGACGGCAACTTTATTTCCGCTCTGGGGATCCTGTTGGACAACCCCATAAAAAACTTCATAGTGTTCTCGGTAAATTCCAGCGGCATCCAGATTCAGATTCCCAGAAATGTTCGTAGTATTCTGTCGGAGAAGTTCTGTCAGTTTTTGATCAATCCCTGCTTCGGCGGCATAAACGGCTTGGTGAGCGAATTCATTTCGAAGGGTCGCATTGAAATCCGAATAAGCAAAACCATAAAAAGCGCTCACCCCAATGAAAAGGACCATGATGATGAGCAGAAAAGAAATTAAAATGACTCCGCCTTCACTCTTTTTTTTCATGGGTCACGGATTTCTCAGGACCACTTGTCCTGTTTCTGTTCGTGTGATGGTTCGATTGAGAGTATTCCGGAATCCGGTAATTTGAATTTGCGCTGTACGCGGCGCCGATAATGCATTCACAGGATAGAGGAAATTCACCGATTGGATATTATTTCCAATGGTGGTGCTTTGACCGTTCACCGTTCGAGTCAACGTATTATTGGCGAGGGCATAAGTGATCTGCTTCCAGGCTGTGACGGTGTTTCCAGAAACCGCTGATGGAATTTGAAAAGTGATTGCGGTAGCGCTTGTGGTGATGGGCCTCGGACTCGAGGGACTCGATTCTCTCAATTCTTGAGAAAAGGTTGAAATACTTTTTCGGAGATCCTGTTGAAGGGCCAAGGCATGGTAATTCCAATTAAGGGTGTTTTGGGAATGATCAAACACGCCCATGGCCGTAAACGCCAGAATAGAAAAAAGGACCAGCGTCACCATCACTTCAAGAAGAGTGCTGCCGCGTATTTTTTTCTTTGTCATTTTATCCTCGTTATCCTCGATCTGTCATAAGCGTCCTTACACGGTAAGAATAAGTTCGCTGTTTATGATTCCAATTGAGCACCAGGCTTACCGCCGCCGGATCAGCATTACCCACCGTGACGATCATCGTCTCTTGAGCTAGGCGAAGTTCATTCTGGGTTTTAAGGTTGATCACATTATTGGTGAGCCACGTGCTCCAGTCAGTGCTTCTTAAAGAAGCCAGCGAATTATCCGCAGTTTGTCTCATGGCTTCCAAAACATGATTGGCATCATTGACAGCAATTTCTTTTTGGCGGGCGAGCTCGCCGAGATTTTGAAGGTTCGTGATGCTAAAAGCAGTAGTTAAAATTGCAAGCGCAAGGACGCATGCAGCAATCATGATCTCTATAAGCGTGTAACCGGATTTTTTGGATTTCACGGATTCAACCAACCTTTCCATTAAAAGGATGCCTCGCTTTTAAGTGTGATACAAGAAGGCGGGGGAAAAAGGCTAACTCTTGTGCTTCTAGACCCCAACTTTTTCTATTTTTTTAATTAGTCTTTTGCTCGGATCTCATTAGCCCCCTCACAAATTTATAGCAAAATCAAGCTTTTCCAGCCCTTTGATTGAAAACCTCGCCTATCGCTGCTGTTACTTTATCTTTTAAGAAAGCATCCTTGCACAGGAGGTTCAAAAAAATGAATTCCTTCAAAGTAAACAGGGCGGTAAGCGTTATCACGATTTTATTTTTTCTCTTTCGTTGACTCTTAATTTTTTCCAATCCCGTCGTCGTTTCTTGACCCAATCCTAGGAAGCCGATAAGATGCTTCTCAGGGACTATGGAAATTCAAGGAAAGACAGCCCTCATTACCGGATGCGCCAAACGGATCGGCCGGGCCCTTGCCTTGGGGCTTGCCGCCGAGGGAATGAATCTGATTCTTCATTATCATCATTCTAGGGGCGAAGCTAAACAAACCCTCAAGATGGTAGAACGGTTAGGTGTGAAGGCCTACCTTTTGCAGGCCGATCTGGGAAAATTTTCCGAGTTACGTCGATTTACCCGCCAAGCGCTTGACAAAAGGAAAATTCATCTTTTAATCAATAACGCGTCTGTTTTTTACCCCACGCCTTTGGGTAAAGTCCGCGAAAAAGATTGGGATTCTTTTTTTAATCTTCACGCTAAAGCCCCGTTTTTTCTTTCCCAGGAAATCGGCCTGGCGATGCGGCGCCAAAAAGAAGGAAAAATTATCAATATCCTCGACTGGATCGCTTTCCGGCCTCGGACAGATTTTATTCCTTATTGTGCCTCCAAGGCGGCGCTTTCATCGTTAACCGAGGGCTTGGCGAAGGCCTTGGCGCCGCACGTTCAAGTCAATGCCATTGCGCCGGGCCCGATTCTTCCCGCCAGTTTTTCAACGGCCGAAAAAAATCGCAAGGTCATCCAACGCACACCGCTCAAGCGTTTCGGTGACCCTGCAGATATTGTGGAGGCGGTTCGGTTTCTTGTGAAATCCACAGATTTTGTGACAGGAACTGTTTTGCCCGTCGATGGGGGAAATTTAGTCGTCTAACGTGATTCCTAAAGAGTTGCAGTCTTTTCCCCGGCTTGCCGCCTTGGTCGGTCCGGCAGGCATTGGAAAAACTCAGTTTTGTCTCGAAAATTTTTCTAGGCTTCTTCAAGAGAATAAAAACCCTTTTTCCCAAGACCTTCTTTATATCCTTCCCACAGCGGAACACCGTGAACGGATCATCGATTTAATCCTTAGAAAAAATATGAGCGGGTTTCTGGGCGAGCGTGTGGTCACCTTAAACCGGCTGATGCAGGGTTTACTAAAAGCCGGTGATTTTTATTTGGCGACTGACGCCGAGCGGCGTTTTCTTTTGCGGGATATCCTTAGCCAGCAGACAAGCGGATATTTTTCCACGGTTCGTGAATTCCCTGGTTTTATTGAAAAAACAGCGGATTTTATCGGCGAGATGAAAGAATCGATGGTAAGCCTTCCCAATTTCCGGGAAAAAATCAGCCGGCTTAAAAAAGCGAGGCCCGAACTCGCCGACAAATACCAATCGCTTCTAGAAATTTATGAGGCCTACGAAAACAGGCTGGAAGGACTTAACCTCAAAGACCACCGGGACGGGATTTTTCTTTTAGAGGGGCAGGAAAAGAGGCCCAAATTCCGCCATCTTTTTATCGACGGATTTTTTGATTTTTCGCTCTCGCAGCTGGGGTTTTTGAAATGGCTTGCCGGCTGTTCTGATCGGATCACACTCACGCTTTCGATGGATTTATCGCCTGAACGTAAAACACTTTTTCAAATTCCAGGGACAACTTTGAAAGACCTGGAAAAAATTGGTTTTGAGATTGTAGATTTTTCTAAAAAGGAAAATCAAAGGACCTCCGCCGCGGGGCTCCGGCATGCGGAAAGAAATTTGTTTAGCCCTCACCCCAGCCCTCTCCCAGAGGGAGAAGGGGACAAGGTTCAACCCTCTCCCTCCCAGGGAGAGGGAAGGGTGAGGGTTGATTCCTTCCTCATCCTCGAAGCCACCGGAATCCGAGGAGAAGTGGAAATGATCGCTCGCCAGATCCGGAAAATTATCAGAGCCGAGCGGCTAAATTTTTCTGATGTGGCGGTCATTTTGAGAAGGGTAGGGGAATATGAGTCCATCATCCGCACCGTCTTCCGTCAATTTGGAATCCCCGTTGAAATTCACGAACGCGAAAGGTTAGGGGATGCGCCGCTTGCCCGTACGCTTGCCAGTTTTTTTAAAATCCTTTTAAGGGACTGGAGACGCGAAGATCTTTTTAATTTCCTCAAATCCAGTTATGTGGAAACAGATTATCAGGAAGTCTGCCGGCTAGAAATGCGCGCCCTCGATCTTGGAATCCTTTCGGGCCGCGAGCGCTGGCAGAAAGAAATGGGAGATCCTCTTTTTGAAAAGATCAGCCGGTTTCAGGACCGTTTTTCGGGAGAGCATTCGGTCGACGAATTTATCCGGTTTACGGGAGAAGTCATCGAAGGCTTTGCTCTCAACCAGATTCCAAGAATTTATGAAGCCACGGCCCGCCGGGATTTTGCCACGCTCACACGGCTTCGGAGTCTCCTCGAAGAGATTCGCCGCGGCAGAGCGCAGCCCGGTGCCAAACAGCTTTTTGATTATTTCGCGCAAGAATTCTTGGGTCTCATTGAAGTGGATCTTTTCTCGCTTCATGAGCGTGATAAAAACCTGGTGCAAGTGTACGACGTCTCGTTGGCGCGGCAGAAAGAATACAAGGTGGTATTTATTGCGGGACTTTTGGAAAAATATTTTCCCGTGGAAGTGCGCGAAGATCCCATCCTCTCGGATGAGGAAAGACGCCTGGTAGGCCTTCAGGAAAAACTCCCCCGCCAGGCCCTTGAACGTTACCTCTTTTATATTGCACTCACACGCGCTCGTGAAAAAGTCATTCTCACTTATCCACGGTTTGATTTGGAAGGGCACGAGGCGCTTCCATCTTTTTATGTGGATGAGATCCAAAGGCTTTTTACTACGCCCATTCCTAAACATTCTTATCCGGTGAGCCAGTCGCTCCCCGCGCTGGAAGATGTGGTTGAAGAAAGGGAAGTCCAGGCTCATCTTGTTCGCCGGCTCTGGCAAAGAGGATTGCGCAATGAGCGAAGCCAGCGCGCCCTTACCCTTGCGCTTTACAACCATTTTATCGAGAAAGAATCTTTCCAAGTTTTTGTACGGCGTCTCCTTTTTGAACCAGTGGCAAGAATCACCGATGAGGCTGTCCGCAAAGCCTTCCTTCCCAAAGATGAGATTTTTAAACCGACCGGTCTCGAGACTTATGGCAAATGTCCCTACCGCTATTTTGCAAGTCATGTTCTTCAGCTGGAAGAAAAAGAAGAGGGGATTCCGGCCACGTTGGCGGGGACGCTTCTGCATGAGGTCCTTGATTGTTATTGGAAAGAAAGGGTTACCGAAGGGAAAAAAGAACTCGCAGATCTCGAGACCGCGAAGTCTTTTGTCAAAAATAAACTGGAAGAATTAATGAAAGAAAAACCGCTTTCAGGCGACCGGCGTTACCGGATTGAACTTAAGATTGCGAATATGCAGGATTGGCTCATCGGGATGATCGAAAAAGAAATCATCCACGGGAGTCCGCTTGCGCCGCTGCGGCCAGGCCATTTCGAATATGAGTTCGGTTTCAGGAAAGATTATTTGAAACTTCATGATCCCTTCCGCGAAGACTTGAAACTCCGAGGAAAAATTGACCGCATCGATGTGGATCCCTCCGGTAAATATGCGCTCGTGATCGATTACAAAACAGGCGCAGAATTTAAACAGTCGAGTTTGGATTTTGGCATCGCCCTCCAGCTCCCGCTTTATCTCATCGCGGCCCAGCAGCGTTTGGGCTTAAAACCCCTGGGCGGCCAAATTTATACGATCAATAAGGCCCAGGCCAAGGGTTTCTATTTAAAAGACGCAACGACCGAACTTGGAATTGATCTGGGCCGGCAAAGCGCTTTTGAACGTAAGGATTTCGATCAGATGATTCAGCGCGTCGTGGCGTTTTGTTTTAAATATGCGGAAGGAATCCGGAAGGCGGAAATTCCCGTCAAGCCTCGCGACTGCGACAATTTTTGCGCCTTTCCTTCTGTCTGTCGGATCGAAAAATGGAAGCTTCGTTTGATTGAGCGCGAGATTATGGAAGAAGACAAAGGAAAGTGAGTAAAGGGATAGCCGTATGCCGGACGACGCTCGCGAGGCGGAGCGGGCACGGTGGCAGACAGGAGCTTGCCTCCGGCACCGTCGGTTCGGCCGCTCCTGCGGCGTCCGACCGCCTGTCCGCCATACAGCGCGGCGGATCCGCCAATCTTTTTGGAGGACGCTCTCGCGCTTCGATCCCCGTCAAGAATCATGGCGGGGAACCAAGCTCGAAGCGCTCCGAGAGCTGCCTCTGGCAAGCCCCTGTCTGCCGAGCGAAGCCGAGTGCGCGAGTGAGGAATTCCTCGCCCCGTTGGCCTTTGCCAACGGGACGGTAAATGGAATCCTTTCTAGTCCTGGCGCCTGCGCGCCAGGGCTCGCTGGGGAATTCCGAACGTTCGGGAGGCATACGGTTATCCCTTCTCTTATGAACTTAGAAACAATGATGCAATTATCGGATGCGCAAAGACTCGCGGTTGAAACCGTGGGCAAGAATGTCTGTGTCTCAGCAGGGGCCGGCTCGGGAAAGACGCGCGTGCTGGTCGAGCGCTTCATTCACTTAGTCAAAAATCACAACATTTCTCCGGCGAATATTTTGGCAATTACCTTCACAGAAAAAGCCGCCAACGAAATGAAGCGCCGAATTGTCCAGCGTCTTCGCGAAGAAAATTTGGAAGAGGCGCGCCGCGAAGTGGAAAATGCTCCCATCGGTACCATCCATTCATTCGCCGCCAGACTTTTGCGTGAGCATCCTGTGGAAGCAGGTGTCGATCCCAAATTTAGAATTCTGGAATCCGCGGAGGCCGAACTTCTTCAAGAAAGAGTTTTAGATGAAACCATTGAGGCCTTGGCGGCGGATCCTGAGGTCTTCCGGCTTCTGCGTCTTTATAAAGAAGACAGCGTTCGCAAGGGAATCCTGAGCGTCTACTCAGACTCTAGAAATTCGGAAATCCCCTTTGAAACTCAACTCAGAAAACGTGCTTTGGTTGATCGCTCGGCCCTCGAGGCCAAAATCAAGCAAGGCCTGGGAAGTTTTTCTGCGAAAGATCTAGCCTCACTCAAAGAACTTCACGCAGGCATCTCGCTCCGGGGAAAGCAAAAAGAAACGCTGAAACCCGTGAAGGATGCCGTAGAAGATCTAATCCGCATCGAGCTGGAAGAAAAATGGCTGGGGCTTCGCGATATTTTTATCCGGGCCGCTCTTCAATTTGAAAAGGCTTATCAGGCGGCCAAGCAGGCCGACGCGGTACTGGATTTTGACGATCTCCAGTTTTTGGCCGTCCGGCTTCTTGGTTCAAAAACACCCGCCGCTCGGGCGCTTCAAAAAATTTATCAAAATAAATTCCAGGAAATTATGGTGGATGAATTCCAAGACACCAATCATTTGCAGGACCGCCTCTTAGAGCTTGTCCGAAGAGAATCCAATCTTTTTGTGGTGGGGGATTTTAAACAATCCATTTACAGCTTCCGGGGGACGCGGGTTGAAATCTTTTTAGAAAAAGAAAAAAACTTCGCAGCAAGCCCCGCGGGAATCCGGATCCCGCTTGCGGAAAACTATCGCTCCGAACCCGGCGTGATTGGGTTCATTAATTCCTTTTTTGAAACCTTGTGGCGCGAAGACGGCATTCCTTTTGAACCGCTTTTGGCAACTCGCCCCCATGTGGAGAGCGGTTCGAAAGTCGATTGGATTGCGCTTCCTGCCGGGGAAGATGAAAACGCCGAAGATTTGAGGATCCGCGAAGCCTGTGCGCTGGCCTGCCATGTCCGCCGGCTGGTGGATGAAGAAGGTTTTTCTTATAAAGATATTGCCTGTCTTTTTCGTGCGACGAGCGACATCCATCTTTATGAATATGAATTCAGGCGTGCTGATATTCCTTACTTTGTTGTTTCAAGCGGCGGCTTTTATGCCCAGCCCGAAATTAAGGATTGTATTAGTTTTCTCTCGGTCTTGGAAAACCCCCGGCGCGACATTCCGCTGGCGGCCGTTTTGCGCTCGCCTTTTTTTCAAGTTTCAGACGACACGCTTTTTTGGCTAGCCCGGCGCGCCAAACAAGAAAAAAGGGAGACGCCGCTGATCCAAGGCGTTCTCGCTTTCGAATCCATTCCTGAAATTTCCGCCCCGGAAAAATCCAAACTGGATTTTTTTACCCAAACCTTCCAGCGATTTCTCAAAGAAAAAGAAAAACAGCGCATCTCAGAACTCATTGAAGAAATCCTGCGCGTGACGGGTTATGACCTCTATGTGCTGAAATCACGCCAAGGCGACCGGGGATTTGCCAATTTAAGAAAGCTCATGGAGATTGCAAGGGAACTGGAATCCAAAGAGACGCTTCATTTGGGAGAATTCATCAGCACGATCAAGGGTCTTCAGACGCGAGATGTTCGTGAGTCGCAGGCCCAAGTGGAGGCCGAAGACGCCCAAGTCGTGAAACTTTTAACGATCCATATGGCCAAGGGGCTCGAGTTTCCTGTGGTGGTGATTCCGGATCTGGGACGAAAAAAGAATGCCGAGAAAGAAGCCTTTATCCTTTCAGGGGAAGAGGGTTTGGGGTTTAAGGCGCCTGACGACGAATTTGAAAAATTGAAAGGGCCCATTACTTTTTACCGGAACAAGAAACGCCATGAGCAAATTCAATCTGAAGAATCGAAAAGACTCCTTTATGTTGCGATGACAAGGGCCCGCGAAAGACTCGTTTTTTCCGGCCCGCACAAGGGTGCAGACCCTAAAAAAGAAACCTTTCATTCCTTGGGTACTTGGTCGGAATGGGTGGACCGGATTTTGGATCCGTCATCACCTAGTCATCCTGAGGGCCAAAGGCCCGAAGGATCTCGGATCCTTCGCTTCGCTCAGGATGACGCAAGCGTCAGATTGCTTCGCCCGGACGGGGTTCGCAATGACCGAGGAACGAGCCGCAAACCCTTCGCCGAGCGCAAACCCATTCGCTCAAGGATCGAAACCTTCCGTCCTATTCCTCTACGCGGTATTCCGGAAGGGTTGGATTTACTTTTAGAAAACTGTACACCGCTTGAGAAAAAACCCTTTCCCAGAATCGACCTCCCGGTGTCGGCGTTTCTGCTTTTTGCCAAAGACCCGGAGGAATATTTCCTGCGTTACGAGATCGGAATTTTAGATACCCGAAGGCCCTCTTCCATTCTTGAAGTCAAAGAAGAGGAGGATTTGGAGGAAGAAGAGGAAATTCTCACGAGCGCGGAATTTGGCACGCGCGTCCATCTTCTTTTGGAACAAATCTTAGTCCGCAGGCTTGGGGGTCCACAAAGGGATTTGCTTACCGCCAAATTTACTCAGGATCTTTCTGAGAAAGAAAAGATTGAGATCAGCGCTATCATCCAACGCTTTATGGAGGGCGAACGAGGCCAGGAAATTCTAAAATCAAAAACTTTTTATCCGGAACTTGCCTTCACGCTGCGGCTCGCTCACGGGCTTGTGAATGGAAAGATTGATTTGATTTACCAAAATCCAGCAGGCGATTGGATTGTTTTGGATTACAAGACATCGCAAGCAAATAAGGAGAATTTTGAAAAACTCGCGGAAGAATACCGAATCCAGCTTGAGCTCTATAGTGCCGCCCTCCGGCAGATTCTCGGGATTTCACCCACCCAGGCGCGCATTGAATTTCTAAGGCCCGGGCTTTCTTATTCTATCCCGATGGATCAAACTTTCGAGGCGCTTTTAGAAAAATTTGCCGGGATTCAAAAAGCAATTCTTGAATTCCGGCAATCAAAAATTCCCCTCACCCCGTGACCCTCTCCCCCTGAGGGGAGAGGGGGAGGGTGAGGGGTTAAAGGTATTTTTCCTGGTAGATTTTGGTGAGTGCGAAGAAAAGTGAAAGCATCACCGGCGCCAAAAAAATTCCCATCAAACCATAGAGTCTCAGCCCGCCCAAAATTCCAAAAAAAAGCAGGAAATAGGGGAGTCTTGTTTTTTCCCCGATCAAGATGGGTTTTAAGATGTTGTCCAATAAACTGATGACGAAAGTTCCAAGGACAAACAAAATTCCCGCCTTCACATATTGGTGCGTGGCCGCCAAATAAATCGCCAAGGGAAGCCATACGCCCGAGGCCCCGATGACAGGAACGAGCGCAATCAAAAAGGTAAGGGCGGCAAACAAAATCGGCACGGGCAGGCCCAAGGTCCAAAAAATAAGTCCTGAGAGCACAGCCTGAGCAGCGCTGGTAAGAAGTTGTCCGCGAATGACAGCCGCAAAAGTTTCGTTTATCTGTTTAAAAACCGCTTTTTTGGGCTTTTCTTCCATGGGTGCGATTTCATAAATAAAGCGGTAAATGGCTTCACCGTCTCTCAGAAAAATAAAAAGAAGGATCGTCATCAGGAAGGTGTTGAGTCCCACAATAAAAAGATTTTTTGTGATCTCGCGTGCTTGGACGGCCGCAAAATTTCCGATGGAGCGTGTGGTATTAAGAAGCCATGATGAAAGAGATTCTTTCAAAGGTCCCCACTGTAAAAGCCCTGTTTCAATTTTTTGCACCCAATGAAGGGAGCGAATTTGATCAATCAATCTTTCCAGTTCCCCTTGCTGAACATAAACAGTGGCTGACTGGTAAAGGTCGATGGCTTGTCCGATCAAATTGATAATCAGAAGAACGACGGGCGGGATCACAATCAGAAAAATCAATGCGGTCATTAAAATCGCCGCCAGCGTTCTTCGAGGTTCCAGGGCGTCTCTTAATTTTTCATAGACGGGGTAGAAACCAAAGGCAAGAATGCCGGACCAGAAAATGGCGCGGGTAAACGGGGAAAAAATAAGGCAGATTTGGAAAACGACAAGGCTCAACAGCGCAATAAAACAAAGCGAGATGAACTGTTCGCGTGTCATGCAGACCCTAGTTTATAACGACTCATCTCCTAGAACAACGGTAAAGTCTGCTTCTTCTTGATCGAAGATGAGCGTACAAACTAGCCGATCTGGCCTTGTAATTCTTCCTTGATGAAGGTACTTTTTAATAGAGTGAGGAAACTCACGAGGAGAATACAACATGAAGGCACACAAAAATTCGTTATCCCCGGTCGAAGAAATATTTTTTTGTCTTAAATCTAAAGGCTTAATGAAAGGTTTCATAAAGCGGGCCTTTGCCTTGGCAATGGTTTTAGGCTTTGCTTTCACGCCATCTTTGTGGGCCATGCCGTCTGGGAATGTCCCAGTGACCGGATCACCGGTGGTAAAAAGCCCCGAAGTAGGAATATGCAGCATTGATGCTCCGGATAGCCCGTGCAATAAAAGTCCCGAGGTTCCCCGCACCGGAGACGGCAATGAAGTCGGGATATGCCAAGTCGGAGCAGGAGGCCCTTGCAATGAGTCACCCATAACACAGCCGACGCCCGATCCGACTACTCCTACACCTCCGGCGCCGACACCTACTCCAGTAGAACCCCAGCCGGTTCCCGGAACGGGAAATGGCAAAGACGTTGGAATATGCAGTATCGATGCTCCCAATAGCCCGTGTAATAAAAAGTCAGAACCGACAACGCCCGCGCCTTCTGCGCAGCCGCAGCTAAAAATTTCTTCCTGTCTTTACAACACAAAAACAGGGATAGCCTCAGGATGCGGTTCCTTTAATTTAAGTTCTGCTTTATTGAGCTCTTTCCAGAGCAATCCACCCAAGCCCAGTCCGACTCTTAACAAGCAGATGTCCGCGATCGCAAAAGCGCGTGGAGTCTCTTCGCAAAATATCAAGATCATGGGGTATATGAGAATGGGTGCGATGGATATGATGAAGATTGTTTTTACGGAAGAAAAACCCCAGCCTCAGACAACCACGATCATCGCCGAAGGCAAAGAGTCAGGGGAACATTACAAAACAACCATTGTGATGAAGGACGGACAACCCGTAGAAGCCAAACAGGTATTCGATAATGGGACAACCCGGGTTTATGGGGATCTCGTAAAACAAGTCGAAGTTTACAAAAATATTCCAGGACTGAAGCAGTTGTATGCCAGCACCAAAGGATTGCCTGTGCGGATCCTTGGGAGGCTCACCGGCGTGAGTTTTAAATCCGGGTCGAAAACAATTACCGTGGATTACAATTCTAAGTATGAGCCGACTCGTGTAAAGGTCGAATCCAATGGGAAAGTAAAGGTATACACGAAGGTTAAAACCCTTGGTTGGGGAGATGCTGCGCCGACCCCCGCAATCCTGGCCGCTCGTAAGAAAGCAAGAGAAGCGCTCTTGGCGCAAGGCTATATTTCGGCCGGCGTCTATTACGAGCCCTATCACGCAACTGAATTTTTTGTGATGTAAAAGCTAGAAGCTAGGTACCATTTGTATTTGTGGTAAAATTCCGGCGTGATTCGCCTCATCATCTACGATCTTGACGGAACGCTCATTGATTCGCGTAAAGATATTACCAGCTCCGTCAATTGGACATTAAAGGAATTAGGCTTTAAAGAACTCCCCACCGAACAAATCAGCTCCTTTGTAGGCAGTGGCGTGGCCAATCTCATGCGCCAATCATTGCAAGAGATCGCAGGGGCGGACCTCTGTGTCTGCCCTGGGGTTGCCCCTACTGTCCTTGACCGCTCCATCAAACTCTTCCGCCGCTATTACGGCGAGCATCTGCTTGACCAGACACAGCTTTACCCTTCCGTAAGAAAAGTGCTTGAATTTTTCAAGGATCGCAAGCAATCTGTCATTACCAATAAGCCCCAGGATTTCTCCGTAACCATCCTGAAAGGCCTTGGAATCGATCCCTTTTTCTTTAAGGTAATGGGGGGGGATCAAGGGTTTCCGAAAAAACCTCATCCGGCGGCACTTTTGGAAATTATGAAAGCCGCAGAGGCAGGTCCCGAGGAAACAATTCTTGTGGGCGATAGCGCAACGGATATTGAGACAGGACGAAATGCCGGCGTTAAGGTGGCCGCAGTCACGTACGGCTTTGGAAGTTTAGGCGAGATTGTGGCCGCGCGGCCTGAATCTATTTTGAACGATCTTGAGGAGTTGATGGCGTGCCCCCTCTTAAAGATTTAAAAGAAATCCTGGAAGTCCCTCGAATTTACGAAGAAGAAAGCTGGCATTCGCCCGGCGGCCGCGCCATCCGCGACATTGTCTTTGGCGTCAATGACGGCATTGTAAGTACGATTGGATTTCTCGTGGGAATTGCGGGTGCATTTTCCAGCCGAGAGATGTGTCTTATCTCAGGCCTTGCGGAAGTTTTAGCGGGCGCGGTCTCGATGTTTTTCGGCGGTTATCTTTCGACCAAAAGTCAGCAGGAATTTTTTGAACACGAGATCAAGCGGGAAAAAAGAGAAATCGAAGAGATGCCCGCCAAAGAGCGCGAAGAAATCCGGCGCATCTACCGGACCAAAGGATTTAAGGATGCGGGCGAACTTGATTTAGTAGTCCAACGAATCACCTCGGATAAAAAAATCTGGTTAAAATGTATGATTGAAGAAGAACTCGGTTTGATTTTAGAAAGCATGAATCATCCTTTAAAAGTTGGAACAACCGTCGGTTTGTCTTTCCTAGCCGGCGGCCTTGTGCCTCTTATCCCTCTGATTTTTTTTGATATTACCGCGCATGCGATTCAAGTTTCCGTCATTTTTACCGCTGTGGTTCTTTTTCTCTTGGGTGCGCTTAAGACAACGCTGACCCGCCAGAAATGGTATAAGAGCGGTCTCGAGTCTCTTTTGATAGGAATGGGAGCAGCTTTGATCGGCTTTCTAATTGGAATCGGTCTGAAACGGGTTTCATCATGAGCGAATTTTCCATTTCACCTCCGGCAATAGGATCCACCCGTCAAATCCAAGAAGGAGACCTGGTCCTTATTTGGTTTGAAGATGAAGTCAGCTACCTCATTGAAGTTGTAAAGGGGAGAAAAGTTTCCGTTCACCGCGGCCGGCCGCTCCTTGTTGATGATTTAATCGGTAGGGAATTTGGATCAAAGCACCAGTTTGAACACGCCTTTGCGTATCTCTTAAAGCCCAGCCCGGAAGATCTGATGATGAAGGCCTCCCGCGAAAGCGGAGTGATTTATCCCAAAGACGCAGGCCTCATGCTTTTGCGGGCAGGGATCCATGCGGGAACCAAGGTGTTAGAAATCGGAACCGGCTCCGGTGCGCTTACCTTAATTTTGGCGCAGGCCGTTCAGCCGAGCGGAAAAATTTTTACCTTTGACCGGCGAGATGATTTTATAGAGCTGGCAAAGAAAAATTTACGCAAGGCAAAACTCATCGATTACGTTTCTTTTCATAAAAGAGAATCCCGCGAGCCGATGCCCGAAAAAGATTTTGATGTCGTAATCCTAGATATCCCAACCCCTTGGGAGGAAGTGGAGGTTATTCGGGAATCCTTAAAAGGCGGGGGGAACGTTGTAAGCCTTAACCCCACCTACAATCAAATCGAGCAAATGGCCGAGGCCTTAAAGCGCACCGGCTTTATCCGTGTGGAATGCTGTGAAATCCTTCTCCGGCCGATCCTGGCACGCGCGGGCAAAACCCGTCCCGTCCAGCGCATGGTTTCTCATACCGAATTTCTTGTCTTTGCGACCAAGGTGGAACAAACCTTGCCAGAGTCTGGAGCAGGGTACACGAAGCTTGACGAAAGCCCTTAGATTAAGGAAAATATGGCCATTCCCAAGGAGGAATAAATATGCCGGCAGTCCAAACCCGACCAAGACCAAAATCCAGGAAAAATTCCGAACTTGTCGTTGTCTCTACCGCTTGGGTCAAAGAGCATTTGAATGATCCAACCGTCCGCATTGTAGAAGTTGACGTTGACACCCGTGCTTACGATGAAGCGCATCTTCCGGGCGCGCTTGGGTGGGCGTGGAATACCCAGCTTTGCGATCTTGTTTTACGCGACATCGTCTCCAAAGAAAAATTTGAAAAATTAATGTCGGACTCAGGCATCGGCAATGGCACGACCGTCGTGCTCTACGGTGACAACAACAATTGGTTCGCCGCGTGGGCTTTTTGGCAGCTTAAAATCTACGGACACAACGATGTCCGTTTAATGAATGGCGGCCGCAAAAAATGGATCGAAGAAAGCCGTGAGTTTACCAAAACTGCTGCGAAATACTCCTCCAAGCCCTACAAAGCGAAAAACCCTGATTTTTCCATCCGGGCTTTTCTTCCTGAGGTTCAAAAGGGGATTGAAAAGAATTCGATTGAACTGGTGGATGTCAGAAGCCCTCAAGAATTTACAGGAGAACTTCTTGCGCCCCCGGGGCTTCCTGAGACCTGTCAGCGCGGAGGTCACATCCCCGGCGCAAAGAATATCCCTTGGGGAAAAGTTTGTAATGAAGACGGGACTTTCAAAACTGCGGAAGAAATCCAAAAAATTTATTCCGGGGCCGGGATTTCGTTTAAGAAACCGATTGTGGCCTATTGCCGGATCGGCGAGCGTTCCAGCCACACATGGTTTGTTTTAAAGTATCTTCTCGGTCAAAAAGACGTCAGAAATTATGACGGCAGCTGGACCGAATGGGGCAATCTCGTAAAAGCACCCATCGAGAAACCCTAACCGCCGTGAAGACGCAGAATTTTTCGGAAAGAAAAGCGGAAGTCGCAGGCTGGCAAGTCAATATCAGCACTTATCAACTGGGCGATAAATTTTATTGTACGGTGGATAATGTAAGCCCGGGCGCCTGGATTGCAAAGACCGAGGGCGCAACGCGGGAAGAGGCAGAGAAGAAGGCTCTCGTGCGGGCTCAAGAGCTTTTGGCCCAAACAAGAAAGGTAAAAGTCTAAATTTTTTTCTGAGTCATGCCGATAAAGTGTTTGAAATATCGAAATTTAACATGGAGGAGAAAGAAGGATGAGGCAAGAAACTTACGTATTCGCAGCAGTTCTGTTAGGGGCTTTGACGGTCACTTCAGGTTGTACCACCAACAAACGTCACCAGCGTGATGTGACGAACCTACAGAATCAAATCGGTTCGCTTCAAGGTGATGTCGCCCGTTTAGACCAATCCCTTAAAGACACAGAGACAGCTCTTGGTTCCGCTCAAGGCCGTCCTTCCGGGTCGACCGGCGCCTCAGCGTTGGGCCAATTTACTCAAGGAGCCACTTACCGTACTCCTTCGGGTTTTGAACTCCCGGCAGCTTCCATTCAGCAGGCCCTCAAAAATGCCGGTTATTATCAAGGAACGGTAGACGGAAAAGTGGGCAGCAAGACAAAACAAGCCCTCAAAAGTTTTCAACGTGACAATGGTCTGGATGCCGACGGCGTTTGCGGGAAACAGACTTGGTCGCGTTTGCAGCAATTCGTATAATCTTTTGACGTGTGGCTGCCAAGCGGGCTCTTCAGCGTGCTTGTGCTGCTACTTTAGTTTTCGCCTTCATTGAATTTGTTGGCGGCAAATTAGCCCATTCACTGGCCCTAACCGCCGACGCCGCTCACCTTCTGAGCGACGCCGCTGCGTTAGGGCTTGCTTTTTTTGCGGCCTGGATCGCCGAACAACCCGCGACCCGGAAAATGAGTTACGGATATTATCGCTTTGAAATCCTCGCAGCCCTTCTCAATGGAGTCGGTCTTTTTACCCTTTCCATTTTTCTTTACATCGAGGCGTTTCACCGGTTGATCGCACCGTCTCCCATCCAGAGTTCACTGATGTTAAGTTTTGGATTGATCGGTCTTATTTTTAATCTTGCCGTTGCCTTTTATCTGCGCCGCTACACCACGGAAAGCCTGAATGTAAAAAGCGCTTTCTTTCATGTGGCAGCAGATTTCTTAGGGTCGGTAGGCGTGGTTGTGGCAGCTGTGATTATTTGGAAGACGGGCTGGCTTTATGCGGATTCACTCGTCAGCATGGTGATTGCGATGCTCATTGTCTGGGGAGCCTGGACTATTTTAAAAGATGCGGTGGCGGTCCTTCTTGAGGCTGCACCTTCCAGGGTGGATATGGCCCGGCTCGAATCATGCCTCCTCGCATTGGCCGGAGTCGAGGCGATTTGCGATCTTCATGTCTGGACCATTTCGAGCGGCAAAGAAGCGCTCAGTGCGCATTTGGGAATCCGTTTGGGCTGTGATGCGAAGGTTCTGCTCAAAGAAGTCAACGCCATGCTTGCCCAGGAATTTAAAATTTATCACACCACCATCCAATTAGAAGAATCCCAACAAAAACCGCACTTACCGCATCATACTTATCCTCCGGAAAAACCGTAGTTCGCTGTGTTACAATAAACACCCTTATGCGCTTTTTTGCCCTATTTTTTATTTTATTTTCCGTCTGGCCTTGGGAAGTTGATCAGGATCAAACTAAAAAAACTTCGTTTGACATTTCACCGGCCGTGATCGCGCCCGCCCGAACCTTGCGCGTGGCGCTTTTTTATGAACTGCCCGCCGTGAAAATTTCTACGCCGTCTTCTTACCAGATCAAAGAACTTGCGACAGAAAAACCTCTTCATGAAGGAACTTTTCTCCCTGTCTCCATTTTCCGCGCAGAGCCGTCTGGGATCCGGATTGGGGGAGCTGTTCAGCCTGTTACAGGGCTTCGGATCATCAGTGGCACCAAGGAAGTGAGCGTCCAAGGTAAAAATTACCACAACATTATCCAGATCCTGAAAAATCCCAAAGGCACGCTTACCGTCGTGAATGAAATTGATGTGGAAGATTACCTGAAAGGCGTCCTGCCTTCGGAGATGCATTCGACCTGGCCCCAAGAGGCCTTAAAGGTGCAGGCTGTGATTTCCAGAACCTACGCCATTTTTAAAAATATCGAAAATAAAGAATTTCCTTTTACGCTCAGTTCCGACGTAGAAAGCCAAGTCTACGGCGGAAAAAAAGTGGAGCAGCCAGCCACCAACAAGGCGGTGGAAAAAACCCGCGGGGAGATCCTTACCTATCACGGAAAAATTTTCCCCACGTTTTTTCATGCGGCCTGCGGCGGTCATACGACCCGCTCGGATGATGTGTGGAATATCGAACCGCATCCTTCGTTAAAAGGGGTGGAGTGCAATTATTGCCAGGGGTTTAAATTTGACCGTTGGAAAGCCCAGTTTAGCGCGGAAGAGATCCGCCGCCTTTTGGGTAAAAAAGGTTTCTCCGTGCCGACGGTCAGTTCTCTGGGTCTTAAAGATGTCGATCTTTCAGGCCGGCCCCGTACGGTGGTTGTTCACTATCCCGGCGGTTCTTTAAAAGTTCCGGCCCATAAATTTCGTCTGGCACTGGGCGCCGAAAAACTGCGCAGTATGAAAATACAAATTTCTCAGTCTGGAAATCAATTTGTCTTGGAAGGAAGAGGGTGGGGGCACGGTGTCGGTCTCTGCCAATGGGGAGCCAAGCGGCTTGCGGAACTCGGTTACAAATATCAAGACATCCTGCGTTTTTATTATCCGGAAAGTGAAATTACTCATCTTGATGATTTGGTCAGCGGGCAGATTGGGCAGTATGTTGAAACCGGACCCAAAGAAGGTAATGTTTTAAAGCGCTGGTTTAACAGTGTTCAATCGTACGTCGAGGATCTTTAGTCCGCGCCATTGCACAAAAAATCTCGCAGGCTGGCTTGGGATCTGGAATACTTTTTTGTAAGAAGCCTCGCAGCTTTAATCAATAGTCTACCTATTGCTTTTTCGACCTGGATTGCACGCAGGCTCGGCGATTTTTTCTATGTCGCTTCGCCGACGCGAAGAAAAGTCGCTCTCGAGAATTTGAACAGAGCTTTCAAGGATTCCACGCCACTTTCTAAAAAAAAAGTTATTGCCCGAGAAGCATTTCGAAATCTCACAACGTCGATTGTGGAGTTCTTCAGAACACCTTCAATGCTTACTGAGGCTTCCGAGCGTTTTCAATTCGAGGGAACAGAACATCTGGATCAGGCTTTTGCACGCGGCAAAGGAATTATTTTTACCATTTCTCATCTTGGTTCCTGGGAATATCTCGCTTTCTTACCTTATCTGAGGGCGTATCCTTGCTCGGTGGTCGTACGGGAAACGAGAAATCCGTACATTTACGCTTGGATTCAAGAGCTGCGCGTCCGAACCCGCCTCAATCCGATTGTCAAAAAAAATTCGGTTCGGCAAATTTTTTATGAGCTTCGACAAAATCATTTAGTGGCCCTTCTTACCGATCAATGGGCAGGCGATGAAGGGATCGTTGTTAATTTCTTTAACAAGCCCGCTTCCACAACTTCTATTCCCGCACGCATTGCGAAACGAACAGGCGCTGTCCTCATCCCCGGTTATTGTTTAAGAACTGCCTGCGGCCAGTACAAAATAATCATCAAGCCAGAAGTCCCCATCGAAGAAGGTGAGGATTGGGAGCGGATAACGACGCAAAAATTGAACCACTTATTGGAAAAAGAAATTCTCAATTATCCCGAACAATGGATGTGGATTCACCGTAGGTGGAAGGAGTTACAAAACAAGGATGAGCGCAAAACAAGTCATTCGAGACTGCCTTGAGAAAATCGAGTATACTTCGTGTCCGCTTTCATGATTTGTGTCATACTTTTGCGTAAAGTTTCGTGCGGTTAATATTCGTTATTGCGCCCGCCCGCGTTGCGGGACTGCCGGCAATGGCAGATCTGCTAAAAAGTTTCGTAGCGGGTAAGCGTTTAAATCGGTTAGCAATATTCCTTGCGCCCGTCCTAAAGGACGGCGATGTTAAGTAAGTTGTCCAAGATGCCGGCTGTGCCTGAATC
>CAYJTB010000010.1:1304-54834 GCA_964372875.1 uncultured bacterium | reverse complement strand
GCGGGGATCGATTCTTTAAGTGCGGATATCTTTGACCTCATGCAGGCCTTTCACCAGGTTTTGGCGAAGGCCTCGAAAGAAATGCTTCACGACGTTTTTGAGGAAATTGTCTCGATCGAAGAAAAAATGGAAGCGATCAAAATGCGCCTTGCCTCCGAAGGCCGTTTTACTTTTGCGAGCCTTTTTCAAAAACCTTGGACGCGTAACGAACTCATCGCAACTTTTCTGGCCATGCTTGAGATTACAAGGCTCAAACTTGTCCGCATTGTGCAGGATAAAACGTTTGGCGAAATCATGATTGAAAGAGCAGGAAATGGATCATAAAGAGAAAGAACGCATTGCCCAGCTCAAAGCGCTTCGTGAAGAACTGGAAAGTCAAATTGAAGCGGACCTCGCAGAAAATTTAGGCGAACTCACCCCACCGCGTCCGGTTTCTCCCATGGATGAAGGATCTCCCACCGATCTTTCTCCAAAACGCGTTTTAGAAGCGCTTTTTTTTGCATCATCAAAACCGCTTACCGTGGGCGAGATAAAAAAGCTCGTAGGGGCGGGTCCCTGTGCCCGCCCTCAACTCGAAGATAGAGGGCAACCGCAGGGGGTTGCCCCTGCCAATAAAGAAATCGAATGCATCATTCTTGAATTAAAAGAAGAATATCGCCGTGACGACCGGAGTTTTGAACTCATTGAAATTGCCGGCGGTTATCAGATTGTAACCCGGAAGGCGTACGCGAGATGGCTTACCAAACTTGAATTGCAAAAACGGGTCAAGCAGGCGAGCCGGTCCGCCCTTGAGACCTTGGCGATCTTGGCCTACAAGCAGCCCGTCACACGAGCCGAGATCGAAGACCTCCGCGGTGTCGACATCTCGGGTGTTTTATCCACGCTCCTGGAAAGAGGCTTCGTAAAAATTGTCGGTAAGAAAGAAGTCGTGGGCCGGCCTTTTCTTTATGGAACCACAGAAAAATTTCTGGAGCATTTTGGATTAAAGTCTCTTGCTGACCTTCCACAGATCGGTGAAATTAAAAACATGGTGGAGCGGGCCGTAAAGAAGGAGGTTTTTATTGAAGCCGCCGCGGAACTGCAGAATACTTCAGAACCGGCAGAAACAAGTCATGAATCTTAAAGAACTTCGCGAAAAAATTGACGGCTTGGACAACAAAATCATTCAACTCTTGAATGACAGGACCCAGCTTGTCCTTGAAATCGGCAAGTTGAAGTCTAAAGAAGGCCGTGCGGTTTATGCGCCGGACCGGGAGAGCGAGATCTACAAAAAAATCGAAGATCTTGCCAAGGGACCGCTTTCCCCGGAAGCCATCAAATCCATTTACCGCGAAGTGATGTCGGCAGCCCTTGCCCTGGAGCGTCCGCTCACCATTGCCTATCTGGGACCTGAAGCGACCTACACGCACCTCGCCTCCCTTTCGAAGTTTGGTTCGAGCGTTCAATATTCTCCTGCGGCGACCATTTCCCAAGTCTTCCAAGAAGTGGATCAAAAAAGGGCGGATTATGGCGTCGTGCCCGTAGAAAATTCCACGGAAGGGGCGGTGACTCATTCACTCGACCGCTTTATTGATTCGGATCTGAAAATTTGCTCGGAGATTTATCACGAAATCTCTCATCACCTGCTTTCTAATTCATCACGGAAGGACATCCGGCGTGTTTATTCCAATCCGCAGGTGTTTGGTCAGTGCCGGATTTGGTTGGAAACTCATTTGCCCCGCGTGGAACTGGTGGATACGACCAGTACCACTCAAGCGGCGCAGCGGGCCCAGCGAGAAGACGGTTCTGCGGCGATTGCTTCAAAATTGGCGGCGAGTCTTTATGATCTCCCCGTTGTGGCTGCCGAGATTGAGGATATTCCTCATAATACGACCCGGTTTCTCGTGATCAGCCGGACGAACCCCCCGGCTACGGGCAAAGATAAGACTTCGATTTTAGTTTCGATCAAAGATAAAGTGGGCGCCCTTTACGAAATGTTAAGCCCCATTCGCAAGCACAAGATCAATATGACGAAGATCGAGTCGCGGCCTTCCAAGAAAAAGGCGTGGGATTATTATTTCTTTATTGATATTGAAGGACACGTTGATATGCCCAAAATCAAAAAGATGCTGAAGGAATTGGAAGGCAAAGTCCGCTTTTTTAAAATCCTGGGCTCTTATCCAAGAGTCAATGACTAGATGATGACTTCAGAACATAAACTTCCTTTTAAAGAAAATATCGCCTCGATTCGTCCCTACGAGCCGGGCAAACCCATCAAAGAAGTGGAACGCGAACTAGGAATCAGTCATGTCATCAAAATGGCCTCCAATGAAAATGCGCTCGGGCCTTCGAGACGTGCGCTCCGCGCGATGCGCCGTGCACTGCGTGATGCGCACCGGTATCCGGACGGCAGCTCTTACTATTTAAGGAAAAGGCTCGCTGAGGAATTAAGCATCGGAGAGAATCAGCTGATTCTGGCCAACGGCTCCAATGAAATCATAGAGCTCCTCGCCAGGGGATTTCTTTCGGAAGGCGACCAGGTGATTTCTTCGGCTTGCAGTTTTCTCGTTTATCCTTTAATCACTAAGACCTGCGGGGCCGAATATGTGGAAGTCCCGATGAAAGATTTTCGGTACGACCTTAAAGGGATTCTGGGCAAGATCACTGCTAAGACACGGCTCATTTTTATCGCCAATCCTAATAATCCTACGGGGACGTATGTGACCCAGGAAGAGGTGGAGGATTTTATCAACAAGGTCCCCAAAGATGTGGTGATCTGTTTCGATGAGGCGTACGTTGATTTTGTGGAGGCTAAAGATTTCCCGTATCTTCTTTTTCAAATCAAAACGGAAAAACCGAACCTGATCCTGCTCCGGACTTTTTCCAAATCCTTTGGTCTGGCAGGTCTGCGGATCGGTTACGGGATGGGTTCACCCGAGTTGATTCAATATCTCCATAAAGTCCGCCAGCCTTTTAATGTGAATTCGATTGCCCAAGCCGGAGCGCTGGCAGCCTTGGATGACCAGCTTTTCTTGTGGCGGACCAAATATCTGGTCTCGCGCGGAAGAAAATATTTCGCGAGGCGGCTTAAACGCTACGGTTTTTCTTTTATTCCGAGCCAGGCCAATTTTATTTTAATTGATACGGGACATGACGCGGACGAGGCGTTTCAATTTTTTCTCCGCCAAGGCGTCATTGTCCGTTCCATGAAAGCCTACGGCCTTCCCACTTGGGTAAGAGTCACCGTGGGAAGACGAAGTGAAAACGCAAGGTTCATTCGAACTCTTAGAAAAACAAGGTCTCATTTTGGAGGATCCTCATGATCATTGTAATGAAGCCGACTGCAACCCCTGAAGAAGTGAATCATCTTTGTGAAAAAGTAAAAGAGCTCGGTCTGACGCCGCATGTCTCGCGTGGTGTGGAGCGGGTGATTATCGGTGTGATTGGAGAAGAAGAAAAAGTCCGCGTGAAGCCCTTTGAAACCTACCCCGGAGTAGAGAATGTGGTACCGATCCAGCGGCCCTACAAACTGGCAAGCCGGAATTTTAAACCGGAGGCCTCGGAATTTGAAATGAAAGGCGGCGTTCATGTCGGCGGAAAAAAGATTATGGTCATGGCCGGGCCTTGTGCCGTGGAAAGCCGCGAGATGCTGATGACGATCGGAAAAGAGGTCAAGGCATCAGGGGCTAATTTTTTAAGGGGAGGGGCGTTTAAACCCCGGACGAGCCCCTATTCTTTCCAAGGCCTGGGGGAAGAGGGTTTGAAATATCTGCGCGAAGTGGGCGATGAGCTCGAACTTCTTGTCGTCACCGAAGTGATGGATACCCGCAGCGTGGAACTTGTGGCGCGTTACGCGGACATGCTTCAAATCGGTGCCCGGAACATGCAAAATTTTGACCTCTTAAAAGAAGCGGGAATTTCCAAAAAACCCGTACTTCTTAAAAGGGGACTCAGCGCTACCATTTCTGAACTTTTACTTTCCGCAGAGTATCTGCTCTCCAAAGGAAATTTTAAAGTAGTCCTCTGCGAGAGAGGAATCCGCACCTTTGAAACAGCGACCCGGAATACCATCGATATCAACGCAATCCCCGTCATCAAGCAAGAGACGCATCTGCCTGTCATCATTGATCCCTCGCACGGCACCGGCAAATGGGAATATGTTGCGCCCATCGCCCGCGCGGCCATTGCGGCAGGGGCCGATGGACTCATGATTGAAGTCCATCATAATCCTGAGGAGGCCCGCTCCGACGGTCCTCAATCCCTTCTTCCTAAAAAATTCCGTCAATTGATGCTCGATCTCCAGCCCATTGCGCGTGCGGTTGGCCGCGAAATTTGATGCTTCGTCATTGCGAGCCGAACGAAGTGAGGCGAAGCGATCTCTTTAGATTGCGGAGCCTGTCCCGAGTCCGAGATTGCTTCGTCCGCCACAACTTTTGGCGGACTCGCAATGACAGGCGAGGGATCTCTACGACCTCCTCGCAATGACACGCGGTTCTAATATTGTTATTATCGGCTTGGGTTTGATCGGCGGCTCGCTTGCTGCCCGGTGCCGGAAAGCTTTTCCCCACGCGAAAATTATGGGTGTCACTCGAAATAAATCCGCTCTTCAAAAAGCAAAAAAACGCGGATGGATTCATGAGGGGTTTCAAGATCTGAGATTCTTCCCGCCAAAGGCGGACCCGCCTCTGGCGGGCGGCCATAGCCTCCGGCCTCAGAATGACGCGATCGTGATTTTATGTACGCCGGTGGATACCTTCAAAAATTTACTTCTTCAACTTGAGCGTTTCGCTCCGACTGGAACGATGGTTACTGATGCAGGAAGCGTCAAAGGTTTTCTAGCGGAATGGGCTGATTCCAAACGCTGGCGGCGGATTCAATTTGTGGGCGCTCATCCTATGGCGGGTTCTCACGAAAAAGGCTTGGACGCTGCGCGTCCTAGTCTTTTTGACCGCGCCCTTATTTTTATAACACCTGGCAAGCGAGTTTCTCCGCAAGCTTTTAAAAAGGTAAAAAAGTTTTGGGGTAAAATCTCAAAAAGAACGCTTGTCATCTCGCCCGAACTGCACGATAGGCTCACCGCCGAGATCAGTCATTTTCCTCATCTGTTGGCAGCGCTACTTGTTACGAGCGCCTCTTCCAAGGCCCTCGGCGTGGCCGCATCAGGTTTTTTGGATACCACGCGCATTGCGCAAGGGGATGCGGATCTTTGGACGCCTATTCTCTTGGAAAACCGAAAAGAAATGACGAGAGTCCTGAAAAATTTTGAACGTGGCTTGAAGCGCGTCCAAAAAATTCTTCAGGGTAACGATTCTTCAGGTCTGCGCGGGCTTTTAAAACGCGCCCAAACCCGCCGGATTTCACTCGAAAAACTACGTTAAGATTGTATTTGATTCTTGGGAGCGAATTGATATAATGCGCCCCAACACGTTATGAGTCAACCGTTTGCCGACCTAGTTAACCAAACCTTTCAAAACATTCAAGAAGGGGAGATTGTCCGGGGGCGCGTTGTCGCCGTACGCGGCCGCGAGGTCGTCGTAGATATCGGATACAAGGCCGAAGGCATCCTCTCCGCAGATGAATTTTCCCTTCCTTCCGAGACCGAAATAGGTGCGGAAGGCGACTTCCTTTTCGAATCCTTCAATGATGAAGAGGGAGTGGTTGTCCTTTCCAAAAAGAAAGTCGACCGCCAGCGCTGTTGGAACGATGTCCTAGCCCACGCGCAGGAAAACATGGTCGTGGACGGCCGGATCTTTAAAAAGGTGCGCGGCGGTTTCATGGTGGATATCGGGATGGAAGCGTTCCTGCCCGCTTCACTGGTCGATCTCAAACCTGTCCGCAATTTAGATCAATTCTTAAACTTCCAAGGCAAATTTGTCATCGTAAAAATCAATCCTAAACGCAGGAATATCGTCGTCTCCCGCAAAGATTATATGGAAAGAGAAAGAGAAGAGCAGCGGCGCGGGCGTATCGACACCTTGCAAGTGGGCAATGTAGTAAAAGGGCGTGTTAAAAACATTACTGATTTCGGCGCCTTTATTGACTTGGGGCATCTCGACGGACTTTTACATATTACGGATATGAGCTGGGGAAGAGTCTCACACCCCTCGAAGCTTGTGAAGTTGGGCGATGAGATTGAAGTGGCGATCCTTTCCATTGATAAAGATCAAGGCAAAGTTTCACTCGGGTTAAAGCAAAGGCTGGGCGATCCGTGGGAAAAAGTTGCTGAGAAATTTCCCATCGGAAGCCGCGTTTCAGGCAAAGTGGTCAACATCCTTCCTTACGGTGCCTTTGTTGAACTTGAACCCGGTGTCGAAGGTCTCGTTCATATCAGCGATCTTTCTTGGACCAAACGGCTGAGCCATCCTTCGGAACTTCTTCATATCGGTGACAGTGTCGATGTTCTCATTCTTAATTTGGACGCCGCAATGCGCAAAATTTCACTCGGGATCAAGCAAGCCCAGGAGAACCCCTGGGACCGCGTCCGGGAGAAATATAATGCAGGAGACCGGGTGAAGGGAGTCGTCCGAAACCTCACCGACTTCGGCGCCTTCATCGAAATTGAGCCCGGCGTTGACGGCCTTCTTCATATCTCAGATATGTCTTGGACTTCTAAAAATCTTAAACCTGCGGACTTGGTGAAAAAAGGCGATGAGGTTGAAGTTGCCGTCCTTTCGATTGATATCGATGCCCAAAAAATTTCATTAGGCATGAAGCAACTAACCGACGATCCCTGGCAGAATTTAGTACAATCTTGTTACCCCGGCAACCTCGTTCCCGGTCGTGTCAACCGGATCGCCAATTTCGGGCTTTTTGTGCAGCTGGATAACGGCCTGGAAGGTCTCGTTCATGTTTCTGAGATCCCGGGCGTCTCGTCACAAAATCTCGAGAAAAATTTTCACGTCGGTGAGGGAATTTTGGTTCAGGTTCTCCACGTTGATCACGAAACACGAAAGATTGCCCTCTCCCTCAAAAATGTTCCGACGGCTACTGGGGTTCCCCAAGCGCAAGGTTCTGATTCTTGATCGTGTTCGTTTTAACGCCTTCCCAATCATAGCTTTTTTCCGTTTCATAAAGGATATCTGACGATGCAGACCCTCCATTCAAAAAGAAGAGTGGTGATCACCGGCATTGGCGTAATCTCTTCAATTGGTATCGGCAAAGAGGTTTTTTGGGAAGCTCTGCGTTCGGGTAAATCAGGCATTTCCAAAATCACCAGTTTTGACGCGAGCAAGCTCAGCACCCAATTCGCGGGCCAGGTCCTTGATTTCGATCCCCTTCAATACATTGACCGTAAAAGCCTCAGGCGGATGGACCGCACCAGTCAATTTGCAGTGGCGTGCGCCAAAATGGCCGTCAAAGATGCGGGCCTTGATCCCCAGGCCAACGGCAGGCACCGGGCGGGTGTCATCATCGGCACTGCGATGGCAGGCCACGGCCATATTCTTGAGCAGCATATTGAATATCTGAAAAAAGGCCCGGACCGGGTCAATCCTTTCACTACGCTCGCATCTTTCCCGGATGCCTGTGCCAGCAATATTTCCATTGAGCTTGGAATTACGGGTCCGAGTTTTTCCATAGCCACCGCCTGCTCTTCAGCCTCCGATGCGGCAGGCTATGCCTTCGATGCCATCATGAGTCATACGGTTGATTTTTTAGTGATGGGTGGTGCGGAGGCCACGATTTTTTCACCGATCCTTGCGGCCTTTTGCGCGACACGCGCACTCTCCCGGAGAAATAATGAACCTGAAAAAGCGTCGCGGCCTTTTAACCTGGATCGAGACGGTTTTGTATTAGGCGAAGGCGCGGGGATTTTTGTCGTGGAAGAATATGAACACGCCAGAAAAAGAGGTGCCCATATTTATGCGGAGATCTTAGGTCACGGCATGACCTGCGACGCGTATCACATGACAAGCCCGGACCCCAGCGGCAAAGAGGCGATTCGCGCCATGGAAATGGCCATGAAAAAAGCAGGGATAACCCCCAAGCAGATCGATTACATCAATGCCCATGGGACTTCCACACCGCTCAATGACAAAACAGAGACGATGATCATCAAAAAAGTATTCGGCGAACGTGCCTACCAAATTCCCATCAGCGCCACCAAATCCATGGTGGGGCATTTGATCGGCGCCGCAGGAAGTGTCGAACTGATTGCGACCATCCTCGCTATGGAAAAGGGAGAGATCCCTCCCACCATCAATTATGAAATCCCCGATCCTGAATGTGATCTTGATTATGTGCCGAACAAATCCCGCAAGGCCAAGATCAATATCGCGATGAAAAATTCTTTCGGTTTCGGCGGGAAAAATTCGATCCTGATTATCGCTAAAATTTAATCTTTATCTTGTCAGGCGAAAGTAGACGCCCGTTTGCGAGGGAGAAGCAGGTCGGCGGTTTCGTCTCCTGAGGCAAGGATCCCCCGCTCAGAAGATTCCACAAACCGGACGAGATGTTTAATTTCCTCCGAGTGAAGCTCAGCTTTGATCTTTTCCAAGGCATGAGAGACGGTGAGCCCTGAGCGGTAGAGGTATTTATAAGCCTTTTTGATTTCATCACGACTAGCGGCCTTAACACCGGCCCGACGTAAGCCCACCACATTAAGGCCCAGTACCACGGCAGGTCTTCCTCCGCAGATCATAAAAGGAGGAATGTCTTTGTTGCAGGCGGAAAGCGCGCTTACTAAAACAAGCCTTCCAATCCGCGTGAATTGATGAAAGCCGGTCATCCCGGAAAGAATCGCCTGGTCTTCCACTTTGCAGTAGCCGGTAAGAGACGCTTGATTGACCATAATGACATTATTCCCGATCTCACAATTGTGGGCTACATGGGAATAGGCCATCAGGTAATTTTCGTTTCCGATCACGGTCGCCGAATCGGCCTTGGTACCTCGGTGGATTGTGACGTACTCGCGAATTTGATTATCATTTCCGATTCGGGTGTACGAGGGTTCATTCCTATAAGCAAGGTCTTGGGGAGCGTGCCCAATAATGGCCCCCATGTGGATCTCGTTGTGGTTTCCTAGCTCCGTGCCGCGGCAAAGGTAGGCGGAGGCGTGAATCTTATTATGAGAGCCGATTTTGACGCCGTCTTCCATAATCACATGAGGGCCAATGCGGTTTCCCACACCCATTTGGACATTCTTGCCGATCATTGCGCTTGAGTGAATATCAGACATACGCCGAGAATTCTAGCATAGGTGAGCCTCATTGACAGTAATCTCTTCTCCTCTCCCGCCAAGGGATTACTGAGAAAACAGTCCTAGAAATTAAACGTAGGCGAGTCGGAAACTAATATTTACACAACTTATTTTACTTAAATGACTTAGGTGAAAAAAAATTTAAGCCTCTCCCTTGCAATCGCGAAGATCGTGGGGTAATCTTTCGTTACATACTTTCGAGGTCGCTTTAAAAAGTCCCGCAACCAGGAATTCACAACGGAAGAAATTTTTTTAGTCGGAAGTTAAAGACATTAAAAAAGAATGAAACAACTAATGAAGAGAAAATTTACCTCGCTGGCAACGGCAGTCACGCTGGTCCTTACCCAAACTGTCAACGCCCTTCCTTTGCAAGCAGCCGTCCCGCAGATCTCAGAAGTCAATGTTACCAACAGCTTCACGCTTTCCATTCCTCCTGATCTGGGAACCATTCAAAATCAAGTCGCGGGCGCGGGTCCCACGCTCGTTCATATCCAAACAGCGCACGGAAATTATGAGGCCCAGAAAAAAATCCAGTCACTCCTTCATTATTTAAAAAATAACTACGGTATCAAAACAGTTTTCTTGGAAGGCGCTGTCTCACGGCTCGATTCCAACAGGCTTCGTTTCTTTCCCCAGGAAATGGATCTGACCATGAAGATCTTGGATGACCTGACGCATGATGCTTTGGTGAAAGGTCCGGAACTTTTCCTCGTGGAAGACAAAGATTCTCTTGGGCTCGGCATTGAAGACCTTGATACCTATTTGGCCAATGGCGACACCTTCCGCTCGGTGATCACCCAAAGGGAAAAAAGCGAAGACTTCGTCCAGGACATGGACATGCAGTTCGAAAGACTGACCGGTCCTTATCTGAATAAAGACCTGAGAGCATTTCTAAAACGAATCGAAGATTTTGAGACGCGCAGAGTTCCTTTGATGGATTGGCTTACTTATCTGAAAAATCAGGCGAAGAGTCATCTCGAAATGGACATTTCAGACCCCATCTATCAGCTCGATTGGCCGGTTTTGGTCCGCATTTTTAAATTGGGGGAACTGGAGTCAAAAATTGACCTGAATGAATTGGTGAAAGAAAGGATAGCCTTTTTAAAAATCATCCGGCCTTTTCTTGTAGGGGCGCAATCAATTGCGCCCGGTCGAAAGGGCATGATGAATCACGCCCCTACAGTATTCGACCAAATCCAATCCTTTCTCTCGTCACCTCTGTCGCACCACCAATTACCTGATCCTGAAACAGGAATCCTTTTTGAAAAAATGGTGGCGGCCCTCCCGTTGGATTTTAATTACGAGGCCTACCCTAACGTGCGGCGTTTTATGGCACACCTCATCCTTCAAAGCGAAATCAAAGCCGACCGCGCCATCAACGAAATAAATCTTCTGACGGATCAAATCTCAGAGAACCTCGCCAAAACTCCGGAGGAGAAGAAGATTCTCGGACTGTTAAAAGATCACCGCTTGTTAAAACGCCTCTTTGCCTTGGAATTAACGCCGGCGGATTATGATACGATCTTGCAACGAAACGTAGGGGCGCAATTTATTGCGCCCTTGCAGAATCAACAGGGCGTGATGAATCACGCCCCTACAAATTTGCAACCGTCCCACATCACCCAACGTTTCCTCGAACTTAACGCGTCCAAACGGGTGAAGGACATTCAATTTACTCACCTTGAAGAAATTGACTCTCTTTTTGATAAAGCCATCGAATTTTACGTAGGCGCCAAAAATCGTGACGAGATCATGGCGGGAAATGTCCTCACCCAAATGAAGGAAAACCATTTAGACAAAGCAGTCGTCGTGACCGGAGGTTTTCACGCCGAGCCTTTCCAAAATATTTTTTCCTCCCACGGTTTTAATTACACTTTGATCGCTCCCAAAATGACTACCGCAGACGACGGCCGCAAGGCTTACATCGAAATGGCACTCAGTTGGGGGACGCAGAGCTTATCAAAATACACTTACGAAATACCCACGCTTTTGGCAAAAGTACTTTCTCCTACACCCAAAGTTGTGGATAAAGTCGCTGACCGAATTGTTTCAAGGGTAGGCGAGACCGGCAACCTTTTCCGAAAAGGCAATATCGATGTGCATCCTGTGAAAGGCGGCGTTAAAGGTGATGTTATTGAAGTAAAAAATCTCTTCGGTTTTAATCTTCAGATTCCTATCAAACAGATGGGTGTGAGAGTGGCCGAACAGCCTATCTTTACCGTTGATCGCTCACGAGAAGCACGGACGGAAGTTAACGATGGCGTAGGCGTTTTTTCATCCAAGTCTTCTTTGCCCACTCAAACAGGGCAACGGCAGCAACCGTCACAAGAATTGCGGATGAATAAATTATTGCGTCAATCATTGGTTGCACTCCCTTCTTTGGTGGAGAAACCCACCAGCCGAAGACAAATACTAACACAAAAAATAAAGCCGCAACAAGCCGTATCTTCAAATGAAACGCCGCAAAAAAACCTGACGCCAAAGCCGCAGCAAAAAAAATCTTTGCAAAATCCATTAGCGTATGACCCAAAACCTCTCGGCGATTTGTCTCAAACATTACTTGCTCCTTTAAAAGCGGGGAATAGGCTACCAGATGGATTAATTAAAGTCAATAATAATATTCATATTCAGGAAACTGTAAATGCTCGCCCCGAAGCCCGTTCGACTGGGCCCGAAGGGCCTCCCTCAGGGCTGAGCGCTCTTGACCTGAGCGAAACGAAGCGGAGTCGAAGGTCCGAAGCGCGGAGCGAAGAAGTAACGATCGTTCGCGATGTCATTTCAATCCTTCAAAACAGAGAATCCCGCATTTATAACGCTGCCGACCGGACTCAAAATTACCTCATAGGGAGGGCCAAATATGATCCAGAATTTTTCCTGAATCTCGAAGGAAGGCTCATGCAGGGAGAATTTGAATATTTGTTTAAAAATAATCACTCCAATCTCAGGCCTCGAGTTGTCCGAGAAATGAACAAAATCCTTGGCTTCGCTTCTCCCGAATTCGCCACCCCCCGCATGAAAAAAATCGTTTCTTCCCGCTCCGAAGCGCGGGCGGAAAATTATCCGGACGAACATTTAAAACCTTTTTTTGGATTGGCGAAGGACATTGTGGAGGCACTTGGCGAAGAACATCCCGCGGCGCAGGAATTAAGTTACCTTTTTGCAGCATGGCAGGATCCGGAAATCTCCGTTGAAAAACTCCAAGGAATCATTGCAGGAAGCGATCTCGAGAAAAGCCGCCCGCTTTTGGAAAACGTCGCTTCTTCCAGAGGAACCAATCCCGAACTTGCTTCTAAGGTCGAGTCTCTCTACGCTCTTTTTGAGGAAATACACGCCTCCCGCTCCGAAGCGCGTTCGACTCCGCAGCATAATGCGCTGCTTCGCTCAGGGCTGAGTCCTGAGCAAGGCTCGAAAGAGCCGCGTCGAAGGGCCGATGGTTCGACAAGCTCACCATCGGTCCTGAGCAAGGCCGAAGGCCGCGTCGAACGGGCCGAGGTGCGGACGCTTGTGCTGAATCGGTATCCCGATGAGAGCATCGTGATTGGATCGAATCAAGAAATCAAAGTGACAGTCTTGGAGATCACATCTGGCAATCAAGTCAAGTTGGGCATCAAGGCGCCAAAGGAAACCTCAATTACTCCCAAGGGCGAGGAAGGCCAGGAGGGAATGAGAGTGATTTATCGGAAAAAGGGCCAGGTGATTTTAGTCGGAGGCGACGTTGCAGTGACCGTCGTCCGCGTCAAGGGCAATCAGGTCAAGTTAGGGATTGACGCGCCGCGGGAGATTCCGGTTGTCCGCGAGGAATTGCTGAAAAACAAAGAACAAAACGATACCGAATCCGGCCCCCGTGCTGAGGTAAGAAACACAGAGAAAATAATCGAAGAGGCAGCCACGGATATTTCGGAAAGTCAAAAAGCGGTGCAGCAGTTGAGGGCGTGGGAGTTTGGGGAAAATCCCGGAAGGGGACTTGAGTCCTATGACATTCCGGGGCACCTCGTAGAGATTGGTAATCTGCTGAATCGGATTGAAACAGATCTTGTGGGGCTCCGGACCGAGATGCTTGAGACACCCGAAGCCCTCATTGAGAACAAAAGAATTTCTGAGATCCTTACGCAGATCGGTCAAGCGCTCGAAAAGCACAACGAGCTCGGTGACCTCCTGGGGGATTTCGGTTCTCGAGGGGAAACCTACCGGGCGCAATTCATGAAGGTGGCGATTGACGCCCCCCTCGATCACGCCCAATCCCTTCTCGAAAATCTGCCGACGGGTCCGGTTCAAAGCCAGCCGTTGCGCCTTGAGGCGAAAACTCAAATTGAAAAATTGACGAAAGATTTAGAGAATCCGAATCCAAAGGTCCGTTACGAGGCCGCCGCGGCCTTGGGTGAGTTCGGCCCCCAGGCCAAATCCGCCATTCCTCTTCTAACGGAACTGCTCAAAGAGCAAAACTCCTTTATTCGCAAGGCCGCAATATTTGCACTCGGAAGAATCGGAGCGCCGGTCACAGATTTCCGCAAGGCAATGTCCACCCTCAAAAAACTTTCGATGACTGGAAAAAAGAATGACCCCGTTCGTCACGCGGCCCTCCGTGCCCTTCGGCGAATCGAAGGCGCCCGCTTCGAGGCGAGAACCAAACTTATCCCTTCTGAAAACCAGCTCGAAAAAGGATGGGTTATTGCGAACCATATCTTAGTGGCGTTTCACTCAGCCCTTATTTCTTCCATACTTTCCATTCCTCTTGGACTCCACAGTAAGGCAGCAATTCTGCTCCTCCTATTTATTAGTCCCGAAACGTTGATTTCAGTCGGTTTATGGTATGCCACTTTTCATGTGGCTGTATGGTGGCATGAACGCGGACACTATTGGCAAGCGGTGAAGCAACTTGTTTTACGTCAGGACCTTCTTCCGAAAGCGCAGCAGGCTTTGAAAGAGGGCGGCGCGAAGAAATTTTTATTTGAATTAAAAATGTTTCTCTTGGCACCTTGGGGAAAATTTGGTGGGATCCAGAGAGTTGGATTGGGTTATCAAGTAGAAGCCCCTTTTAATCTTACCGTTGCCGCGGCCGGTCCTCAGGCTAGCGGGCGGCTTGCGGCCATTCTCCTGCCTTTGGCCGGCGTCTCGTTAAGTTTGGGACTTTTTGGTGGTTTGGAAATCGCACTTTTTCTTGGTCGTCTCGCTTTGGGAATTGGAGCGGTAAGTTTTCTAGATCGCTTCATAGCCGATCCGGGCAAGCTGAGGCAATTAAGAGAACAAGAAAAGCAGGCCCGCGAGCAAAGGGAAAAAATCAAAACCGCGCAACAAACTAATTGGCTGGCTCAAATGCATGACGTCAAAGACAAGATGAAAAGAACAAAGGTGGAGCAAGTAGGTCTTCTCAAGGCACCGTGGGAATTCCGCAACTCGGCCATGGGCGGAAGACATACCGAAAAAGAATATCCGGAAAGCAACATCAGTTTGCAGGAGGGAATGTTTATTCCTCTTTCAATCAAAAATTATGAAGACGCTCAGGAGATGACCGTTGCTTTGCAGAATAGACTCAAGCAAATCATTGATAGTACAGAAGGATCGCGGGTCATGGGAATCGGCCTGGAAGGCGGGCTTGCTTCTTATGTGACTCCGAAAGAGGGCGAATCACCCGAACTTCGGTTGTGGAGAATGATGAAACAGGCGATTGAAGATCTTGGATACGTGCCCGGCAAAGATGTGGCGATTGCGCTTGATGCGGCCGCGAGTGAATTGGAAACCGCCTTCCGCGAGGAATTTAATCAGCCGGACGCGGTCGGTCAATATTTGTTTTGGCGTGATCCCGCAAAAAGAGTCATGACGCGAGAAGAACTTTTCGGGCTTTACAAAAAAGCCCTGGAAGAAGGGATTCCGATTATTTCCATTGAAGACGGTTTCAGTGAAAACGATCAAAAAGGCTGGAAACTTTTGATGGATGAATTCGGGGATCGTCTCTTCGTCATTGGCGATGACCTCGTTACCACCAAAGATGAGGTGATTGAGCGGGCCGCGGATTCAGGAATGATTAACACCGCTCTCATTAAAGCCAATCAAATCGGAACGCTCACAGAGACCGTGCTTGCGATGCTTGTCGGGCTCGGCAAAGGGCTTGATCTCGTGGTTTCGCACCGCTCGAAAAAACCCAACGACACAATGGAAGCGGACATTGCGCTTGCTTCTTCTCCCATCGGGTTGAAATCAGGCGGCGGAGCCAACACCGAACGGCTTGTCGTTTATCAAGCGGTTTCAAAGGTGTTGAACCGGGCCAAAAAACTGCCTGCAAAAATAGCAGTCAATGGAAATGGCGCGCGTGAACTTGAAGAAAATTTAAAAAACCAGGTGGCCATTACCGACATTACGGCTTTTGAAGAATCCACCAATGCCGGAATTCCTACCGTGGGCGTGGAACTTACTGCGGGAATTCCCGGCGGAGAACGCAAGTGGAGTTTTACGGGCGCAACTCCTCTGGGAACTTCTGCCGGCACGGGTGAAGCGATTCACCTCGTAGACAGCACCATCTATTCTCAAGAACTTATCCAGCGTTATCCTGAATTTTTTACGCGTAGCGAGGACGGAACTTACCGCTTCAAAAAATCTGTGACTCTTGAAGAGGTGAAATCAAAAACTGACGAACAGCTTCGTTCTCTTTGGGTCAAAGCACGTCGCTTTGAAGGTAAGGGCGTTTTAAATGCCGTTAAGAATGCGGAAAGACTCGCCGGGGATTTTCTAGACAATCACGCTTCGGAAATGGGAAACCTCATTGCCATGGACCGAAGACTTCTGACCAGCGAAATAGAAACAGCCAGGCGGCGCGGCCAAGACGTTAGTGATCCCGTAAAAATTGCTCAGAGAAAAGGAAACCTTGGGATGAATGCCATTCTTTCTGTTTCGCTGGCCTTGGCCCGCTTCAAAGCCTGGAGCGAGGGCAAAGAACTTTCCGATCTCCTGCGCGAGCAGATGACCGAGACGATGGCGAAAGTCGTAGCAGAGCATGACCATAAAGATTGGAAGAAACTCAATGAAGATCTGACGTTCGACGAACTGGTGACCGAGCTCCAGCGCGTTGCCGCAGATTATAAGGCTCAGGGCCTTCCGCTTTATCAAGTGATTCGCAAGCACTTGCCTATCTATGATTTCGATTCGAGAGCACGGGCTGAAGTCAGGACTGAATCAGAAAAAGGAATTTCGATTTCCGATCTGGAAAAAATTCTTAAGCTTGCCGAAGGCAGCCTATCCCGTAAATTTTCCGATGCGGAATATCAAGCTTTCTTGGATCAAAATCCCAAGAATCTTCGTTCCCGCCGTATTCTGGCAATTCTTGAACTTCGATCGAGGGACAATCCCGAAGCCGTAAAAAAATTTATAGTCAAAAGACCGCAGGAAATCAACCAAATGTTCATTGGCGGAAAAATGGAGGAGGCTGACATGGCCCGGGAAGCATCAGCTCTCAATCTAGCGCCCGAAGTAATTTATGCAACCTCCGACATAATGATCGAAGAACAATTGCCCGCCGGCTATGAAATTTCAAGCCGCGGACTTTTATTTTCCCCGGAAGAGGCGGCAGCCTTTGGAAAGGAATTGGCGGAGGCTTTTCACGCCATGGTGACAAGTAAAAAAATACTTTATCTCGGCAATGTGCCTCAGACTCACCTGATCGTCCTTGGTTCTTTGCGCGATGCGCGACTCAAGATTCGCTTTCTGGATTGGAGCAACTCCTTTGCAGGAGAGTCTGCCGTTGAAAGTCCCGGAAACCAGCTTCGAAGCTTGATGCAATTTGCCTTTGTAGTTAAAACTTTTTTACCCAAACCGCGTTTGAATGTTCTAGCTTGGAAAAATTTTGAAACGCGGCTTTTGGAGTTTCAAAATTTATCGCAATCAGGCAGCAATCTTTACGATCTTCTTCTCAGGGAATTGAGGGGCAATTTAACGAAGGCAAGAGAATCTGCCGCAGTTCAATCCTGGCAAGAATTCTTCAGGGTGGTTGATGAAACAAGTGTAGCCGGTACCTTTAAGGTGGAGGTATTACCATCCGGGCGAGTCGAGATGAAGAGAGAAGGGCAGCGGTCGGTGCGTCTGGCTCTGCAAGCAGATCCCAAAGTTGATGAGGAAATGGCCGTAGCCATTGCCAATGATCTCTTTCGCAGACAACTCATCGAAGTACCGGCGCTTTCCAATGATGCCGTCCTCAGCATGTTAAAAATTTTCCTTGATGAACAAGGCGTGCTGGCAAAAGTTGTCTCGCGCACCACGGAAGAACTTCAGCAAAAATTGGAGCAAAGAAAAGTAACCTTTGAAAATCAAAGAGAGCTTATAAAAGTTCTGAAAGGGAAACCCCTTCCAACTTCTGCAAGGAGGCTGGCCACGGCCTTTCACAATTTTTTGGTAGTGCAAGAAAGCCGCCGGATAACCATTAAAAGTCGAATTTTACCGATGATGATCAATCGGAAAACGGGAGACATTTTAGAAATTTATCTAGAAGAAAATCCCGACCCCATCAAATCTTACGTTGTCAAAGCGCCTCACGCGGGCAACGAGGTGCAGCGCTCTCAAATGGCCTCTGATCTGGATTTGGGTCCTCACGTGATTTTTAGCCGGGATGAAAACAAGGAAAAGCAGCAAGACGGGACATGGAAAGTCGTCACAACCCCTATGATCATCGAGGATCTTTTACCTGAAGAGGCGCAATCAACAAAGATAAATTGGGCGCCCCTCATCGAAGATAGCCGTGCTCAGAAATTATTGGCCGCAAGCATGGCACTTAAGATCTACACAATGATCGATCCCAAACGCGGAGATGCTACGGTTTTTCACAAATTCGACCGGGCGCCGAGTCACGTTTATGTTATTGATAATGAATTTTTTATGATCGATTGGGCTTTCCATCATGAATTATCCTCCGTTCCTCAACATGCAATATTTGAACTCTCAACCATATTGGGTTTGCTCGCCTCGATTTTTAAGCCGCTGGGTCCCGGGTTCTGGCGAAAATTTAAAAAAGATATTCTTTCGCTTGCCCATACCAACGGTGCGTTGGAAGAAGTGATCAGCGCCTCGCTTGAAGAACTGGAAAAGGAGGCAAAAAAAATCAGCGGGCGGAAGCAATTGGAACGTCCTTTGCCTAAAAATGCTGAAGTTGGAGATTTCATTCAAAGGCTTGAAGCGGCGAAACCAGGTGAAATTCTTAAAGATCAAACATCCACACGAAAAGCGGAGGTCTATTGGTTCCCCGAACGTCAAGCGGCAGGCAAGGAGAGTTATAAAATTATCCGGCGGCGGCAAAGTCTTCCGCCGGCACAAGTTTTTTATTTCCCCCAAACAGGAGACTTTCATGAATTGAAATTAACTTCTGAAGAAGCACGCTTTGTCGTCTCTTTAATTGAGGCGAAATCTCCCCGCTCCGAGGTCCGGAGCGAAGAAGAGCAATGGAAAGAGATCGAGGTTCCCAAAGATCTAGCCGCATCGCTCCAGAGGGTGGGGCTCACGCCAAAAAGTATTCAGGCGCTCGTTCTTAAAGGAAAGCTCGACGAGCTGCTTCTGAAAAAAGAAGACATTCAATATGCCGTCGGAACCGCGAATGCCCAAGCCCTCGGCTCGATTCTCTATACCGGTCAGGGCAAGGAAATGAAAGAAATCGCCGACGGCAACGCCGTTTTTCTCGGCGAAGACAACCTCATCCATTTTGTTGAGACTCACCCCAACGTCGCCATTGTGATTTTGGGAGACGAAGGAGCGCGGGATCAATCTTTCTCTTTGCCTATGGGTACCATTTACCGCGCCGGTTACAGGGACAAAGAAGGTAAGTCCCGCAAAAAATTTGACCTCTCATCGGCCCAAACGGATTCCGTGACTCGGGCCAATGAGAATGTGATCCGCAAAGTAGAAGAACTTCGTAAAGAGATCGCGGCACTGAAAGAAAAGGGAATGCAGGTCTTCTATCAGGTCTCAGACGCACTTGAAAATACCAATGGACTCGCGGATGCCGAGGCAGCTACAAAAGCTACCAACAGTTGGTCCGTCGTTGCTGTCTTTGATCAATATGACCGCCTCTCCGATGATAATTTCCGAATCGGCGGCGTCAGTTATCATGCGCCTGTTTCAACGGATGTTACGCCCTTTGATCTTCCAAGCGAAGCCCTGCCCAAAATCGCAAAAACCCTGGGCATTCCCGTAGAAGAATTCATCAACCATACGGCCCTTGCCTTTCTGGGAGAAAGAAAAACGAAAAAAGATTATGAGAAGGCCGAGAAACCTCACCGCCATCAGCAAATTATTGAAGACGCACAAAAACTCCAGTCTCAGTATCCCGGTCTTCGTATTCCTCGTTTCGGCGACGGCGATCTCATTTTCCGGGTTATATCCGAGGCCGGCCTTCCTTTATATTTTGACGGAAAAGAATATCGTTTAGTCACTTTCGGCCGAAGCGGCGCCCAAGAAGCGACTGCCGCAAAATTAGTCGCCGCAGATATTAAAGGAGGACAGTTTACCCATACCTATGTTTCAGAAAAATCTACGGCCAGCCGCTACGGCGCTGAGACAGCTTATCAATATCAGGAGAATGAAGAAAACCGTTTTACTCAGCTAGACATCCCTCCGCCTCAATACCTTGGTACCGAAAATCGCGAGGCTATTGCCGGAAAAGGTGTTCTCGCGATGACCGCGATCACGGGCGCTCCCGCCGAATATTTTGGTGAGCCCTTAGCGAAGGCTCTTGAGAGAGCCGTTTTTAATCCTGATCAAGAAGGACCGGGAGGCAAAGTGGTCACCAATACGCTCGTCGTCACTCCCGAAGGAGATGTTCTTGTTCTGCGGACCACCTTTGTGACGCCTCAGCTTGAAGATACCAAGAATAAAATTCGAGAGATTATTTCAACCGCTCAGAAAACAAAAGAGACGTTAGACGAACTTAGAAAATTAGTAACCACCTTGCAATCCGTGAAGTCGATCCAAATTGAACGTGCTGTGGATCAAGAAAGTGAAGGGCCATGGTGGTTGACGATAGGAAAAGGTGAAAATCGTTACCGGATTTTTTTCCCGGGTACTCTTGGACTCCGAATTTTCTCCGCGGAGGGTGCCGGACCGAAAGAAGTCGCGCGGATTTCTAAAAACGGAGGAACCGGAATTGAAAAACTTTCCTCCGAAGAAAAGGAAATTTTTAATAGTTTATATCCCCAACTCGCCAAACTTTTACTTCAAAAAGTGTCCTTTAAGCCCGCGGATACCAAGCTGGAGAATTTCCTTCACCGGATAAGAGAAGATTCCGTTTCCATTCAGGAAGGAATTCCTGCAGAAGACCAGGAGATCGACATTGCTTCCGGCCGGCGTCAGGTTGACATCGGGATCCACACTTGGAGCGGACATCAGACATTCGTCGACCTTATCAAACAACAATTGGAAGCGGGAAGACTGAAGAATATTGAAATTTTTGGAAAACCCGTCCTCCTAGATCTGTCCACCAAGGAAACTTTCTACAACACCGTGGCTCGCATAAACGACATTCTCTTAAAAGGACAACGAGTTGAAAAAAGTGATTTGAGATATTTGCCCCACGGGACCATTGAAGGCGCACCTTATTATAAAAGAATCTGGGCCCATAATTATGAAACGCTTACTGTTTCTGCGCCCCGAGCCGAGGTCAGGGCGGAGTTGGAATCCGCAAAGGGGCCGAAAGTGCAATTTATTTACGAAGGCCGCCGCCGGGGAAAACTTTATAACAACGCCCAAGAATTTTTCAAACGTCTCGACGAACCTCGTCTTCAAGCGGCTGTCCGGCCTTTTATTGAAAGGATACAACCCTCCCAAGAAATCCGTTTCAAGTGGGAGGCGGGGTTCAAAGACACTAAAAAAGCCGCGGCCGAAACCACCTCACAGTTCGTCGCGGATGAAGAGGGCCGTCGGATGTGGAGCCAAGTGAAGATCTCAATGGATCCCGCGTATGGAGACAAGGAAAGTCAATTTATTTACTTCTTGCACGAACTTATCGAAGGCGCCTATTTGACGGGACTGCTTGATTCTGTTTCTAGGTCAGCGCTCGAGAAAATTTCCCAAGAAGGTTACAGCGATTGGCAGACCGAGGCCCGGCTTTGGAAATTGGCCAATGAACTTGGGTGGCCGGACAAAATCAAAGTCGAAATCGGAATACGTATGTTTAATTTTGCAGACGATGCGTCGAGAGCCCATTACGCCTACCGTTTGGGACGAATCAATACGATGTCAAAGGGAAATGAAAGAGCGCTTGCCGAAGTCGAAAATCTGCCTGCCTTGCTTCAGCAATGGGGAAGTGATGTCGCAAAATTCCTAAAAGATTGGAAGTCACAGCAGGCTATTCAGCAGACACGAGCGCTTTTGGGAAATTTGCCGTTAAAAAATCCTGAAATTTTTAGTGAGCTTATCAATTCAATCCAATCTAAAGCCTTCCTTAAGATCGTCGACTTTTTTATTCCCGCCTCCTCCCGCGCCGCCGGTAAAGAAAGCCGCTCCGAAATGCGGGCGGAAGGGGATTGGAAAAATTGGGCATTCGGTAAACCGGCATTGAGTGCCTTCATGTTTGCGATGGGATTTTTTGTTGCACAGGGAGTAAAAATAGGCGACGAGAACAATGCGCTTCCCCCAAATCCTATCGTTCCCATCGCTGGCGAAATGGATAACAAAAAATCCGCAGGCGCTGTCTCCGAGAAAAAAACGGAGCAAAAGCAAGGGCCCTTTTCCGAAAACCCTGTCGTTCAAATCATCAGGAAAATCAAACCCAGTGTCGTGGTTGTCAGCATACCGCGGCAAGGTAAGAAAGATCTGGTCGGCAGTGGCGTGATCCTTAATAAGAGCGGTCTTATTGTCACTAATAATCACGTGGCAAGCAATGAGGGCGCTCGGGTTGATGATGTAAAAATTACTTTGCATGACGGAAAAATCTTGCCGGGCAAAGTCATTGGCCGAGCTCCTGGCTCCGATCTTGCCTTCGTTCGGATTGAGACAAAAAATCCTTTGCAGCCCATCACGATTCGTCCAGGTCCTCTTGATGTCGGCGAAAGCGTAATTGCTCTAGGTCACCCCTTTGGTTATACCAACACCGCGACCACCGGTATTGTGAGCGCACTCGGCCGGGAAATGACATGGCCTGATGGTACTGTTATCGGCGGTTTGATTCAAACCAATGCGAGCATCAACCCCGGGAATTCAGGCGGCCCTCTTGTAGATATGAATGGAGACATGATCGGCATTAATACCCTTGTCCGACAAGACGGCCAGGGAATCGCTTGGGTTCTGCCTATTGCGGCAGTTCAGCAATCCGCAAACAACCTGAAAATAGACGTTGAGTTTCTACACCGCTCTGAAGTGCGAACCGTGCCACATTCCGAAATACCGAAAGGCGAGTTTGAATATTCAGTCTTTCTCCAGCCGGAGGGTCAGAATATCGCGGAAGTTTATTGGAACCCTGCCCAAAAAGAAATTCTTACCAAGACTTCCAACGATCCTTCCGCCTATGTCTGGAGTCCGGAAGGAAAAATTCTTACAGGCCGTCGAAGAATTGAAAAAGGAGATGTCCTTCTTCGTTTCGACAATAGCGGCAGAGCCCAACTTGAGGAAGGAAAAATCTATCTGGAAGTCCAGAAGAATCAATTGGAGCTTGTAACTTCTCCCGCCCGCGCTGAAGTGCGTTCGGAGGTACCTAAGAAGATAAGAAACCAGAAACCGCGGATGTCAGAACTGCTTGAAAAGTATGGTCCGGCAATCCTGGAAGAGAATCTCGATCCCCGGCGGGCTGCCAATAAATACTTAGGCGATTTTGACAAGGTTCTTAACTATCTCGAGGAGCACCACGACGCCAAGAAATATTTCCCAAATTATTTTAATGGAAAGAAAACTCAGGAAAAAACCGTTTCATCGGAAAATACAAATCCGACTTCCCCTACAAGCGTCGTCACTTATTGGAGAGAAGATGCCAATACCGCCGAAATTAAGATCGGCGGTGATTTGGTAGTTAGGATTCAAGGGAGGCGGGATAAATTTCCCATCGTTCATGTCTTTGGTACCGATCAGCGAGAAGCGGGGATTGTTTTGGAGGATACCCGGATAAAATTTGCCGAAGCCGTGCAGATAGAATTAATGAAGGCGTTTCGACCGAGAGTTTCTTCCAAATTGAAGGGAATCATGATCCAGCCGGATGACGAAAGCATTGAAAGTGTATCGATTACCGGTAAAACACAAAGACAGGGTCATACCGCCCAATTCGGCGCCCAATTCACTACACAGATTGTCAGCATCAAAGATGTTAAAGGCATCGCAGAGGCGCTAGCGACCGTCCTTGACGAAGCCCTCAATCCTCTGAGGCGCGCAATGTTTCGCAATCCCGAAGAAGTGTTGAAGGAAGTGGCCGAGGCAGAAAAGGTCTCCGTACAAAGAGAGGATTTGAAATGGACGTTTCAGATTGGCAAAGAAAACCTGCAAATAAATTCTCGCGAAGAATTTACGGCCAAGCTTCCCGAATTCTTGCTTCAACGCGGAGTTCAAGAAGCGCACGTCCTGGCGAATGGAAGCGAACCCCACGTGATTCAAATGAAAGCCGGGGATGGAAGCGTTTATCAGCTCGATTATTATTCAAAAGCAAATCCTAAAAAAATCGTTCGCATTTTGCAAGATGCGTTAATGTTCGTCCGTCCTCGGGTGAGAGAATCAGAACGGATAACGTCCGGTCGAAATGGCGTACAACTTCTTAAGGAAACTTCTTTGACTGATATTCCCGCTGAGTATGTGAAGCTGCTTCCTCCCAGCCGTTCAAAATCAGGAACCGAAGAACCAAGAAAATTTGAATTAGATTCAGTCATTAATCTCACAGACTATAAAAGTGAAGAGTTGCACTCTTTATATCATTTAGGGAGATCTTTCTTCAGCAAACTTCAGGACCAAATGGTTCGCGATTCCCTGACTCCTAGAGATGCACTTGCTTACCTTAAGATGCTTGATGGTGCCATGGATATTCAACGGAAACAATTTCCAGATCTCAACGTGATTAGTTTCGGAGAGTTTTCTGATTGGAATAAGAGAATTGCAGCGCTTTCCTATTATGTGACGGGCCACGTGCTTTCTGAGGATGATTTGGTGAAGCGGCTGGAAGAAAAAAAGCCTGAAGATTCACATTCTTTGGAGAAGGCGGAAGTTGTTTTTGGGACGATCGAAAAGCTTGTCCTTGAAAAGGGTATTTTCAGTTTTCAGGAACTGCTCGAGGAATACTTATCCCAAATCAGATTCGTGACCACTTTGGGTCGTCACGAAGCGGATTTAGATCTTCTGACACGCGCCCTTAATATCATGCTCGGAAATCTTCCCCGGCCCGCGGCCCCCGAAAATCCAGCCCGCGCAGAAGTTCGCGCGGAGTCCTATCAGCCGGAGGATGTTCCCCGCATTCAAAAAATGCTGGAAGAAGAGAATCAGGCGGCGGAGGCGCTGGCTGCATATAAGGACAAGTGGAACATTTACGTCAAGACCCAAAAGGAAGAGGATCTGGCGGCTGTTAATCAAATGGAAGATTTAATCAACTCTTTTCTTAGAACCGCTCCGGATGAAACATCCAATCTCTACCAAGGTGCCCGGCGGGTCAAAGATGAGATGATCAAACACCAGCTTGAATTTGAAGATCGCGCCTGGCACGTCGTTGAAAAGTTTGGCAAACTTTTCAGGAGTCAGGACGAGAGAGACAAGACGGAGGCAAAACATATCGAGAAACTCATCGAATCTTTTCTGACTGGGCCCCTACCTTCATCAGATGCCCCTCAAGGCGTGGCCAATCTTTATCAAAGCGCGCCTTGGGTTAGGAAAGAGATTAAGTATGTCCGCCAAGGGATTCCCGTGGGTGAATTTATTCCGGACCACTCTCTTTTAGGAAGATTAACCGCTTCCTTATCCAAGGTGGAAAAGATAACCACGGTCGTGCAAGAAGAAGGAGTGATCCGGCTGACGATTCCGATTTTGTGGAACGAAGGAGAGCCCAAAGAATTAATCTTATTTGAATTCTCCAGGCCTCTTTCTGTTGAACTTCAGGCTAAGGCCGAAGCGTTGAAAAATAAAGGGATTGCGAATCCTCCGGGTGCGGTTGGAATTTACCTTCGAACAACTGGCCGATACGGCAATGCGGATTCGAAACTTCCGGATGAAATTCGCGGCGAGAAGATCGACGAGATCGCCCTTCTACAAGAATTAAATCAAATTTTAAAAACAACCTTGCCGAAATTCCAGGCCCATGAGAAGGCCCTCGCGGAAAGTCAAATCTTTCCCGAACTGGAAAAACAGATTTCACGAAACCAGCCGGAGCCGAAAACTGAACCTTCCAAAGAGCCTCAGGCCGGAACCGCAACCATTGAAAGGGCCTTGATCGTGGATGATGAACCGATGCTCTCGAACCTTAATTCCATTATCTTCAGACAGTGGAATCCGGATATGAAAGTTGTCGATACGGCAAAAGACGGCGCCGAGGCGCTTCGCATGATCCAAGAGGCAATCAATCGCGGTGAGCCGTATCAATTGGTTTTTACTGATATCGACATGCCGAATGTGGACGGCATTGAATTGATCCGGCGGGCTAAACCTTTGCATCCCGAAACCCTTTTCGCGCTCACTTCCGGAGGCATAGAGGGGAATAAAAAAGATATCGACGCAATTCAACAGGACATCCTAACTGTCATTCCGAAACCGCCGCCTTCTGAAGCCGTCATCACTATGCTCAAAGAAGCGGCATCCCGTCTTCGCTCCGAAGCCCGTTCGACTCGGCCCGAAGGGCCTCACTCAGGGCTGAGCGCTTTCAACCTGAGCGAAGCGGAGCGGAGTCGAAGGTCCGAAGCGCGGATGTTGACTGAAGAAATGATAAGTCCTTTCCTAGCGGATCTCCGGCAGAAGTACGGCAAGGAGAATGTTCAAATTGTCATGCACGGAGAACCCATTCCGGGACCGGACCGAGTCGATCTCTCTCTGCCGGCAACGACCCTGGCAGCAAAAGATGATCTTCATCAAGCTGCGAGCCAGATCCTGGCGGATGCATCCATCGGCGCTAATTATTATTCATATTCGGTTGTCAAAGAAGGAGATCGATTCAAGATTACTCTCTACCACCGCTCCGAAGCGCGGATAAGGACAGAAGATAGAAGTCAGAAGACAGAAGTTAGAGGTTCTTCTCTGACTTCTGACGTCCGACATCTGACCTCTAATTTTCTTAATTTGGGATTCGATTCGCCGGAGATGAAAAACAGTTTTCATACTTCAACTGATATAACCGAACACATCCTGCGGCTTCGCTTGGTGGATAAATGGCTCAAAGATATTACGCGCGGATCTTTGGAAAAACTCAGCTCACTTCTGGGGATTCGGCTGGTCTATGCGGCCCTTGCGGAAGCGCCGGCCGCGAGTGCGGCGGCATCATTTCACCCCACAGCAAATATTTACCGGGACCGGCCTTCCCAAAATTGGATCCACGAATTTATAGAGTCATCGAGACCGAAAGGAACAACAACCGTTACAACAGCTGATCTCGGGCGTGGCGTCATCGGTGGTAGACAACTAGGTAATTTAATCGCCGCGCCCGAGGCCCTTTATAATCTGCTCGACAGCCTTCGTCAGATTGGCGACAGAGTCGGCAAAGAACCTCTCGTCGCTTTTGTAGGCGACGAAACGCAGCTTAAGAAGCAAATCGCAGATTCTTTAAATAAAAAAGGGAATAACCTTTGGGGAATGGAGCGCACCAACGTGCGCAAAATCCTCAAGAGTTTGGAAAGGAGTGAACTCATCGAATTTGTGGCGCCTGACAAACTCAAAGGGTTCATCGATCAAAATAAATCCAAATTTGGGGTGGCCGTTCTCCGGATGGAAGCCGATTCCTTTTTAGCAGTTCCCGGCGCCGTGGACTTTGTTTTCGGATCCAAGATGAAGCTCAATCCAAAAGACAGGGTCGTAGCCTATCCTTCACTCGTCCTTGGGATGGTAAGGGCGGCAAGATTTGCCCGGGGAATTGAGAATCCCGCCGAACAGCAGAATGCGCTGGCCATTCCTTTACGAGATGATATCTTTCCTGGGGCGGTATTAAAATTTAATGGCAGGAGCTTTGAATTCGAATCTTTGATGAACTTCCTTGCCAATCTCTTCCAGGCCGAGCGCTGGGTCGCGATCGCCGCGTAAAAAATAAAAAAAAGTTTTAGTGGGTATGTCCGTGGCGGGTTTTTTTGGGGTTTTCCAGCCGGGTAAAGATAAAGTAACAAATCACAATTCCTATTAATAGCATCAACATAAAAACACTCGCTCCGTCTAAGCTAGCCATTCTTATTTTCCTCCTTTCTTTCTCAAAAGAAAGCTTAACACAACGCAAATAAAAAAGAAACAAAGTCCAATGAAGACCGCGGACCACACCATTTGCCTATTCACTAATTGACCGAAGATCAGAGCCGCAGCGACTGCATTGGCCAAATCCATAGCCTTATCGGCAAAAAAATCACCGTGCGTTTCCATCAGTGTGGGAGTTTAATCCAGAGATCTTTGCGTGTCAATCATAAAATGCATAATAAATATGATTATAGTTAAACTTAGGCAGCCGGAGGCGTTTGACTATCCGATCCTTTATTGCTACAATGCTCGGCCATTAACCCCTTGAAAGACCAAAAGATAGAACTACCGGTGGAAATCCAAAAGCATATCGAAAAAATTCGCCAGGGCGCCGTGGATCTGATTACGGAAAAAGAACTGGAGGCCAAACTGGCCGCGGCGCTGAAAGAAAAAGGGCCGCTTCGCATCAAATACGGGGCCGATCCTTCCGCCCCCGATCTGCATCTAGGCCACACCGTTCCTTTAAGGAAACTGCGACAATTTCAGGAGCTGGGTCATCTCGTAGTTTTTATTATCGGAGATTTCACGGCGCGGATCGGGGACCCTTCGGGACGCAGCGAAACCCGGCCCATGCTCACACCCGCTGAAGTACGCAGAAACGCCGAATCTTACCAAGAACAGGTCTTTCGAATCTTGGTTCCAGAAAAAACAGAAGTTCATTACAACTCCGAATGGCTGGAGAGCATGGACGCTGCGCATTTTTTAGATCTGACTTCTAAATACACAGTGGCGCGGCTTCTGGAACGAGACGACTTTGAAAAACGCCACCGCTCGGGCCAGCCCATTGCACTGGTTGAATTTCTTTATCCTTTACTTCAAGGTTACGATTCGGTAGTGATCCGTTCGGACGTAGAAATTGGCGGTACGGATCAAAAATTTAATCTGCTTGTGGGCCGCGAGCTTCAGCGTGAATGGAAGTGCGAGCCACAGGTTGTTTTGACGCTTCCTTTAATCGAGGGAACGGACGGCATCCAGAAAATGTCGAAGTCACTGGGTAACCACATTGCCTTAAAGGATCCGGCCAAGGACATGTACGGGAAAATCATGTCGCTCCCGGATGCCTTGATGGAGGGTTATTACCGTTATGTCTGCCCCATTGAATTATCCGAAGCCGAATCTCTTTTGAAACAACTTGCCTCGGGCCAGCTACATCCTCGAAATGCCAAGGCGCGTCTTGCCTATGAAATTGTCAAAGAGTATCACTCCCAAAAAGAGGCCCAGGAAGCGGCGCTTGAATTTGACCGGGTGTTCAAAGAAAAAGGCGTGCCTGAAGAAATCGAAACCATTTCTTTGAAAGAAAAAGAAATGAATATTATGGATCTTTTGAAAGACACAGGCCTGGTTCCTTCCAAGATGGAGGCGAGGCGGCTTATTTCACAAGGCGGTGTGCGCATCAATTCTGAAAGGGTAAGTGATGAACAATTCGTGGTCCGTCTTGAAAAGGAAGTGCTGATCCAGTGCGGAAAGAGGCGTTTTTTAAAAGTTAAACGCGCTTAAGATTATGATTTCTGTTCAAAACGTCTGCAAAGATTTTGGTCCGAAAAGAGTGCTTCATCAGATTTCTTTTGAAATGAAGCGCGGCGAAATCCTTGGGCTTTTAGGTCCCAACGGCGCAGGCAAGACCACTCTGATCCGGATCCTCACCGGATTTTTTCCTCCCTCTGAAGGTAAAGTCCAACTGGGGGGAATCGAACTTACCCAGAATCCTAAAGAAATGAAGCGCCGGCTCGGTTATCTCCCCGAACGCGTTTCACTTTATTCGGATATGCGTGTTAAAGAATTCTTGAAATTCGTCGCCGAGATCAAAGGGGTGCGCCGGATCTACATGAAAAGTGAACTCGAAGAAAAAATGGGCCTTTGCGGACTCGAACAGGTAAGCAAGCGGCTCATCGGCCAGCTTTCCAAAGGCTATCTCCAGCGCATCGGTCTTGCCCAGGCGCTTATCTCCGATCCCGAAATTCTTATTTTTGACGAGCCGACTTCAGGGCTTGATCCTAAACAAATCATTGAAATCCGGGAACTCATCCGGGAATTGGGACGTAAACGCACGCTGATTCTTTCCACCCATATCCTTCCGGAGGTGAGCCTCCTTTGCGAACGTGTCATTATTTTGAATCAGGGAAGAATTGTTGCGCAGGGAAATCCTCAAGAGCTCGAGCGGGGACTGAGGGACCGCGAAGAAATCATGATCAGGATTGGAAAAGTAAATGCCTCTCTGGAAGATGTTTTAAATTCCATCCCCGGGGTAATTTCCATCCTCAAATTAGGCGAAGAAGAATCTGTCGCAACTTATCTTTTGCAGACCGCACCTGGCGAAGACCTGCGTTCAGAGATCTCGCGCAGGATTGTTCAAGCGGGTTTTCCTCTCTTAGAGATCAGCACTCGCCATCTGAGTTTAGAAGATGTATTTCTGAAACTCGTTGTTTCAGAAAAAGAGGCCATGGGTTCTTTATGATAGGCGCCTGGGCAGTCTTGAAGAAAGATTTTGCCTCTTATGCCCGTTCCTGGGTGGGCCTCTTGATGATGTCTTCTTTTCTGTTGATCGCAGGGATTTTTTTCACGCTTTTTCTTTTAGGCTACAGCCATCTTTCCCTGGAAGCATCCCAAGGTTCTTACGACGGAGTCGAAGGCCTGGGGCTTACAGGCTATGTCCTCGGCGCCTTCCTTTTAAATCTAGGGGTCGTCGTTCTTTTTTTAACCCCGGTCCTGACCATGCGCTCGTTTTCAGAAGAAAAGCGCTCCGGTACCCTCGAGCTTCTTTTTACCTATCCTTTAAGCGATCTGGAGATTGTCCTGGGAAAGTATTTTTCTCTTTTGCTCCAAGTTGCACTTTTTATTCTCCCGACTTTTATTTATGCGGGCGTCATGCAGCTCTTTAAAGTCAAAATCGAATGGGGGATTGTGCTCTCCGGCTGCCTGGGGTTTTTACTTTTGGGATCGGCCTTTGTCTCGATCGGGCTCTTCTTTTCTTCTTTGACGGAAAATCAGATCGTTGCGGCAAGCCTAACGTTTACTTTTCTTTTGGCAGTTTGGATTTTGGAATGGGTGGTCAGGTTACTTCCTGAAGTCTGGGCAGTGATGGGTTTTTTTTCTCCTTTTATGCACTACCGGGATTTTCCTCTGGGAATCCTTGATTTCTCCGATGCGTCGTATTTTTTAACGGTAACCCTTTTTTTTCTCTTTCTCTCGCAACGTGTCATTGAAACAAGAAACTGGAAGGGCTGAGCGGAATGGCTAAAAGGCATCTGCCCCAATGGCTTCACATCTTGATCGCGTCCGCCATTTTTTTTTCGATCTCGGCACTTATTTATTTGATCGTAGGCCGCCACAATCAGCGTCTTGATCTGACACGCGACAAAATTTATTCGGTGTCGCAAGAGATGCTCTCCGTCTTGAAGCGGATGCAGGATTCCCCCATCACCGTGCGGGCCTTTTTTGCGGAAGAAGATCCTTTGAGGCGGGATTATAAAATTTTCTTAAAAGAGGCGGCGACCCACCACCCTTTCTTTCATTTTGAATTTTATGATCCTGACCGTTCGCCTTCCGTCGCGAAGCGTTATGGCGTAGAAGCTTACCGGACCGTAAAAATAGAATATCAGGACCATCAAGATCAAATCCAAGACCCGAGCGAAGAGGCCTTTGCCAATGCGCTGATCCGGCTGGCTCATCCCAAGAAACAAACGCTTTGTTTTACGAAAGGCCACGGGGAGAACGAATTGGAAAGTGACGAGAGAAACGGCCTTCTCTTTTTCAAGCAGCTCCTGGAAAGCCATCATTATGAGATCAAAGAAGTTCAAATCGCAGCAGACGGAATTTCTGAGGATTGCGGCACGCTCGTGATGGCCGGCCCTCGGTACGAACTCTTGCCCCAAGAAATTGAGTTACTTCAAAAATTTGCCAGCCAAGGCAAAGGATTTCTCCTCCTCATTGATCCCATGGATCTTGGGACAGGAAAAAGTTTCCGCGAGCTGGTGAAGCCCATGGGGGTCGCTTTGGCGGACGATGTGGTGGTGGATAAAGCGAGCCGCATCCTGGGCGGGGATTTTCTTGTTCCCTTTGTGGCTCAATACGCCTCTCATCCGATCACGCAAAAATTTCAAGCCGCTGTCTACATGCCGGTAGTGCGAAGCGTTAAAAAAATATCCAACCTTTCAAATGAACTTGAAGTGACTGAGCTTGCTAAAACTTTGCCGGGCAGTTGGGCGGAAACGGATCTGCAAAAACTGGAAAATGCCGAGGCGGAACTTGACCCCAGCACGGACAACCTAGGTCCTGTCTCACTGGCTGCAGCCATCGAAGCCAAAGGAACGAGAGGCTGGCGGGCCGTGGTGGTGGGCGACAGTGATTTTCTTACCAATGCCCATCTTAAGATTGCGGGCAATCAGGATTTTGCACTCAATATCTTGGAATGGCTCCTCAAAGATGACCGCTGGATCTCCATTCGCGCCAAACAAGTCCGGTTCCAGCCCCTTTTTTTAAAGGTCAATCAATCGGTCACCGTCGCCTCGTTTGCGATCGGCATCCTTCCCCTCACGACACTCGTGGCAGGTTCGGTGGGGATCTGGACACGCCGCCGCAAGTCTTATTGATTCATGAAAATTACGACCACTCTTTTTCTCGCGTTTCTTCTAAGCGGTCTGGGGATCTATTACGCTCTGTGGGAAAGGCCGGCAAACCAGGAATCCGCTTCTGAACTCGGTCCGGCCCGGGTTCTTTCTTTTCAAGAAGGAGATTCCGTTTCACGCCTTCATATCTTTAACCGGAACGCTCAACAAAAATTTTCTTTGGTCCGTCTGGATTCGGGCTGGAAAATCGAATCTCCCATTTCATCTCCGGCGGAGGATTTTTTAGTCGAAGGGATGATCCGAGTTCTAACTTTTAGCCCGCGCCTGCGCCGCTTCGTATGGAAGGGAACAGACGGCGGGCAGAATTTTGGATTTCGAAATCCGGAAATCGAATTGGAAATTGAAACCAAAAAATCCCCGAATCGGCGCACGCTCAGGGTGGGCAAACCCTCTCCTACAGGAATGGGGGTCTACGCCCAATGGCAAGGTGAGAAGGAATATTTCCTGATCCCTCACGAGGTGAAGGCCTCTTTAGATAGAAGCCTCTATTCGCTCCGCCAGAAAAAACTTTTTCGCGCCCATTGGGACCGAATCGACTGGATCCAGATCCGAGCCGAGAATCAACAGTTCAGGTTGGAAAAATCAGGCGAGGATTGGCATTGGACCATTCCTAGGATCACCAAAAAAATTCCAGTCGAAAAGGTTTCCGAATTAATCTATGCTTTCCAATCACTCTATGTGAAGGAGTTTCTGGACCAGGCCAAAGCCCATGATAAGGTTTACGGCCTCGAGAAAACGAGTGCCTTTCTTGCGGTGGGCGGCCGAGGTAAAATTGAAAAGCTGGTGCTGGGCGCCCAGGCCCCGGGAAAAGACGCCCTTTATGCGCGCCGGGCAAATGAAGATTTAGTTCTTTTGGTCTCGGAACAGAATTTAAAAACGCTGATGGAGACATTCGAAGTCACATTTCATGAAACAGAAAATATCCATTCCGTCCAATCTAAAAGCAGTACAGGAAAAAATCCAGAGCGCGTGCCAACGGGTGAGAAGAAATCCGTCTGAGGTTCAACTGATCTTGGTCACTAAAAATGTTTCCGTGGAAAGAATCAAAGAGGCCTATGATGCAGGCGCCAGAGATTTCGGGGAAAACCGCGCCCAAGAGCTTTTGAATAAAATTCCCCAGCTTCCTTCGGATATATGCTGGCATTTTATCGGGCACTTGCAAAGCAATAAGGCGAAGTCGGTGGCGGGAAAAGTCAGCTGGCTTCATTCTCTTGACCGATGGGAACTGGCTCGGGAAATCCAAAAACAGGCCCAGAAGAAAAACGTGACCATGGATACGCTTCTCCAAGTCAATACGTCAGGGGAGACAACCCAATCAGGCGTTCGGCCGGACGAGGTCAGAGAACTTTTCCAAAAAATGATTTCCTTGGACCGGCTTCATCCTCAAGGCTTCATGACGATAGGTCCTCTTACGGAAGATGAAAATAAAATTCGCGCGAGTTTTAAAAAACTTAAGGATCTCCGGGACGAACTTCAAACCGAATTTCCCCAGGCGAATCTTTCGCATCTATCGATGGGGATGAGTTCTGATTTTGAGATCGCCCTTGAAGAGGGTGCGACCATGATCCGGGTCGGTACGGCGGTATTCGGAGAAAGGAATCCCAATGAAGCTTAAAGAACGAATCGGACTGATCGGCTGCGGGAATATGGGCGGTGCGATTTTGTCAGGCGTTATCCAGAAGGGAATCGTGACGCCCGCCCAAGTCACGGTTTATGATAAAATCGCAGACAAACGGAAGGCCTTTGTCCGTCAATCCAAAGTTCGTCTGGGTGAGAGCAATGCCGATGTCGTCCGCCGTTCTTCGGTGATTGTGTTGGCGATCAAGCCGCAGGACCTTTTCGATGCGGCCCGGGAATTTCAAGAAGCGTTCACCGCGCGGCATACGCTCATCACGATTTTGGCGGGAACGCCGGCGGCAAAAATCGTGCGGGCTGTGGGTATCAAACCTAACATTGTCCGCGCCATGCCCAATTTAGGGGCCCAAGTGGGTGCTGGAATTACAGCCCTCAGCGGAAAAAAACCGGCGAGCGTTAAAATTGCCGAGGCGATTTTTTCCGGCTGCGGCAAGACGGTTCGTTTGGCAGAAGAGTTTTTCGATTTAGTCACCGCGGTCTCAGGCAGCGGTCCGGCTTACTTTTTTCTGATGATGGAACTTTTATCGAAGGAAGCGGAAGAGCAAGGCCTTCCTGAAAAGATTGCAAGGCAGCTTGCGGTTCAGACGGCGCTGGGGGCCGGGCTTTTGGCAAGCCGCTCCGACCTATCGCCCGCGGAACTTCGCCGGCAAGTGACTTCAAAAGGCGGAACCACCGAGGCGGCACTTAAGGTATTTGAAAAAGAGGGGCTTGCCGGGATCATCTCCCGGGGCGTTCAAGCGGCACTCGAAAGAGGAAAGGAGCTTAGCCAATAATGTTTATCCTGGCACAATTGTTTTCAAGCTTGGCATTACTCTTCAGTATGGTTTTCAAGATGCTTTATTTCCTTTTGGTGATCCGCATCATCCTTTCATGGTTTCCCGTAGATCCTTTCAATAGTGTGGTGACCACGCTTCACGCAATCACGGAACCGCTCCTTGCCCCTTTCCGCAAGCTTCCTCTTCAAATGGGGGCGATTGATTTGACTCCCATGGTGGCGTTTCTAGCCCTTTCTTTTCTGGATCATTTTGTGGTGGGGGTCCTCACCCAGCTCGCTTATCGTTTTGCCCCTGCCGGATGAAGAAGTCTTTGTCTTTACTTAATAAGCTCGACGCCGCGGCGGCCGCAGTCCGAAAAAAAATTTCCTGGAAGCCGGAGATTGCCATTGTCTTGGGCACAGGCCTGGGAAATTTGACGAAGCGGGTCAAAGTGGAAGCGACGATTCCTTATAGTAAAATCCCGCATTTTCCGAGAGCTACCGTGGAGTCTCACGCGGGCCGGCTTGTCTTTGGAACGCTCGGAGGAAAAAAAGTGGCCGTGATGGAGGGAAGGTTTCACGGTTACGAAGGTTATTCGATGCAAGAGGTCACATTTCCGATTCGGGTTTTAGGCCAGCTGGGGGCAAAAATTCTGATTGTTACCAATGCCGCAGGAGGCCTGAATCTTCAATATAAGAAAGGCGAACTTGTTCTCATTGAAGATCACATTAATTTAATGGGGTTTAATCCTTTGGTGGGCCCCAACGATCCTCGTATCGGACCCCGGTTTCCTGATATGTGCGAACCTTACACGAAGCGGCTTCTTGAGATTACCGAAAAGACTGCGCGCGAAGAAAAAATCTCAGTCAACAAGGGAGTCTATGTGTCTGTTCTGGGTCCCAATCTTGAAACGCGTGCGGAATACCGGTTTCTCCGCGGGATCGGTGCCGATGTGGTGGGGATGTCCACGGTGCCGGAAGTTTTAGTCGGCGTTCATATGGGGATGCAGATTCTGGGTGTGGCTTGTGTTACGGATGTCTGCGATCCCGATCACTTGGAGCCTTGCGATATTAAAGAGATCATCCGTACCGCCAATGAGGCCGGCCCCAAGCTTGACCGGCTTCTTGAATCCGCGATTAAAAAATTCTAATCTGAATGACTCAAGAAAAATCCTACAAAGAAACGCTCAATCTTCCGCAGACCTCTTTTCCGATGAAGGCCGATCTCCCTAAAAGGGAACCGGAATGGCTTGCGCGTTTGGAAAAAGAAAATTTTTACGAGAGGCTTCGCAAGAATCAGACCGGCCGTCCTAAATTTATTTTGCACGACGGGCCGCCTTATGCCAATGGCCCCATCCATATCGGGCACGCACTCAATAAAATCTTGAAAGACATCATTGTGAAGTTTCGCGGGATGAAAGGCTTTGATTCCTACTATGTCCCGGGCTGGGATTGTCACGGCCTTCCGATAGAACACCAATGCCTAAAGGAAATGGGCAAGCGCAAAGAGGAGGTCGAGCGGACTAGTTTTAGAAAAGAGGCGCGCAAGTACGCGGAGCGGTTTATCGGAATCCAGCAGGGAGAATTCAAGCGCCTTGCCATCTTCGGGGATTGGGAGAGGCCCTACCGGACCATGGATTATGAATATCAGGCATCGATTGCCGAATCCTTTCTTAAAATTTATGAAAAAGGTTATGTCGAAGAGCGCTTGAAGCCCGTTCCCTGGTGCTGGGACTGCGAAACCGCGCTGGCCGATGCCGAGTTGGAATATGAAGACAAAACAGATGCCTCCATTTATGTCGAGTTTCCTTTAATCCAAGGTCCCAATCTCGGGCCGGGCGTTTCTGTGTTGGTTTGGACAACCACTCCCTGGACTTTGCCTGCTAACGCCGGCGTTGCCTTTCACCCGGAACTTTCTTACGGACTCGTCCAGATCCAAAATAAAAAATTTGTCATTGCCGAGGCACTTTTTGAAAAATTAAAAGACAAATTAAGTTGGACGGGTGCATCGTTCAAGAAAATCGGTGCAGGAACAGTTTTTAAAGATTGCCTGGTGAAATCGCCTTTTCGCTCTTCGCCTTCCAAGGGAATTTTAGCGGAGTATGTCTCGGAAACAGACGGAACGGGTATCGTTCACATTGCGCCGGGGCACGGCGAAGAAGACTATCAATTCGGGCATTTGCAAAGCGGGCTTGAGATCATTTCTCCGGTGGATGAAAAAGGAAGGTTCACCCAAGATTTTCCTGCTTGCGAGGGGATGAATGTCTTTAAGGCAAACGCCCGCATTATCGAGCTTTTGAAAGAGCAGGGCAGCTTGGTTCATCAAGAAAATTATCCGCACTCCTTTCCGCATTGCTGGCGATGCAAAAAGCCGGTCATCTTTCGTGCGACGAAGCAATGGTTCATGAAAATCGATCACGAAAATTTGCGCGGGAAAATAACCGAGGCGATTCAGAAAAAAATAAAATTTACTCCCGATTGGGGAAAAAACAGGATTGGTTCCATGGTCCAGACGCGGCCCGAGTGGTGTCTCTCACGACAACGCTATTGGGGGGTGCCGATTCCCGTGATTGGCTGTGCCGGGTGCCCGCATGTTTTTTTTATCCGCGAGTCCAAAGAAAAAATCGTGGAGATCTTCAAAAAAGAAAGTGCAGACTCCTGGTTTATTCGTCCCGCCAGTGATTTTCTCCCTGCCGGGTTCAAATGTCCGGGCTGCGGCGGGAATCAATTTAAAAAGGAAGAAGACATCCTGGATGTCTGGTTTGATTCGGGCGTGAGTCATCAGGCCGTGCTTAAAAAAAATCCGGCGCTTAAATTTCCGGCCGAGCTTTACTTGGAAGGATCGGATCAGCACCGAGGGTGGTTTCAAAGTTCACTGACCACAGGCCTGGCCTTGGAAAACGAGTCTCCCTTTAAGGGGATCCTAACCCACGGCTTTGTGGTGGACGGCGAGGGAAAGAAAATGTCAAAGTCCGCCGGCAATGTGGTGGCTCCCCAGGAGGTCATGAAGGAATTTGGGGCAGACATTCTGCGCCTGTGGGTTGCCTCCTGCGATTACAGCGTGGATGTGCGTCTTTCCAAGGAAATCCTTAAGCAGTTGGCCGATGCGTACCGCAAAATCAGAAACACGTTTCGCTATCTTTTGAGTAATCTCTTTGATTTTAATTTCAAAAAAGACCGCGTGCCGTTTGAAAAAATGGAATCCCTCGACCGTTGGGCGCTTGGAAAATGCCTGAAGTTGGTAGAAGAGGTGAGCGGACATTATGAGCGCTACGAATTTCACCAGGTCTACCGGAAAGTTTATGAATTTTGCAGCGTATCTTTAAGCAATTTTTATTTCGATGTCTTAAAAGACCGTCTCTATACCGCAAAAAAAGACGGCATCAAAAGGCGCTCTGCCCAGACCGCGCTTTTTAATATCCTGAAAAATCTTGTCAAAGTCCTAGTGCCCATTCTTTCTTTTACGACAGATGAAGTGTGGCAGGCCCTTGGCACCGAAGACGGAGCCGGAAGCGTCCACGAATCGGAGTGGCCTGAAAAAAATTCTGAACTCATTGACGAGATTGCGATCAAAGATTGGGATGATTTTCTTCTTCTCCGGGATCCGGTAATGAGGGAGCTTGAAGAAAAACGCGAAGCTAAAGTGATCGGAAGTTCGCTCGAGGCGAAGGTGGAACTTGCGGCGGGGGATCTGAACTTGGAAGATTTTTTAAAACGGCTCGAAAAAGATTTGGCTTTTGCCTTGGTGGTCTCCGAAGTGAAGATTTTGCCTAAAGAGGATTTGGTCAAAGAAGCCAGCAGAGTCTCCGTCACATTCCCGAATGGGGGAAAAGAGCATCTGTTAACCCTCGCGGTAGCCCTGGCCGAGGGAAAAAAGTGTGTCCGGTGCTGGAATTATTCAACGGCTGTGGGCTCGGACACGGGCCACCCCGAGCTCTGCCAAAAATGTCTGGAGGTTGTAAAATAAAGATTGAAGGTGCTGGGTTAAACGTTCGATAATACATACACCCCAATGGCCCCTTACGAAAAGAGACGCAAACGGATTCTAAAAAGACTGTTTGTCGGGATCACGCTCTTTATCCTCACATTTTTTCTTTTCATTTTCATTCAATACTTTTTCGGAAATTACTTTCCTTTCACTGAAGTAAGCCCCCTGACGTGGATTCTCTTAACTACTTTTCTCACCGCACTAAGTTATCAGCCCATCGATCATCTCTACGCTTGGCTTTTCAAACATGTCCTTTTCCCTCGCCGCTCGCGGACCCTTTCCATTTTAAGCCGTCTTTCTCATGATGTAACCCATGCCCAGGACCTTCGGGTGCTTGCAAACCTTCTTGTCAATACCTTGGGGGAGACCCTTCAATTAAAAACCGTTTCTTTATTAATTCATAATCCCCGCGGCGATCATTACTCGGTTGCTTCTGCTTATGGATGGAGTGTGACAGGTTACAGAAAAATTCAACTCTCCGGCCAAAGCCCTCTTCTTCAATTTATGAAGGCCATGGGCACTCAGGTACTTTTGCGGTCCAAAGTCATCCGTTCCCTTTCTTGGCAGGAGGCGAATGAGCTCACCAAAGATTTCGAGGCCCTTCATGCAACCTGCGTGATTCCTTTGTGGTCAAAAACAGAACTCTTGGGATCACTTAATTTACTCTCCGCCACTCCTGAGGAGCAGCCTGATGACGGGGACCTCCGGTTCCTTAAAGATTTTGGCCAGGAAATAGCTAATAGCTTAGGTCATGCCTTGGAAATCCAAGAATTGCGTATGGCCAACGAAGAGCTAAGAGACGCCCAGTCCAAGCTTCACCAGACGGCCAAACTCTCGGCCATCGAGCAGCTGGCTACGGGGATCGCCCATGAAATCCACAATCCTTTGACCATCATTTCAGGCAAAGCCCAGGTTTTATTACTACAAAAAGATCACAAGCTTTTTGACGAAAAAGTAGAAGAGGTCCTTAAGACCATCGTTAAACAGACACGCAGGGCGGCGGACATTACAAAAAAACTTCTTATGTTCTCCCAAACTTCGGCGATGCTTCATGAAAAGATCCGTCTAGAAACAATCCTGGAAGACACGTTGTCGCTCATTGCCTACCGGGTGTCGCTTGAAGAAATCGAGATCCAGCGACTCATTGCCAATGACCTCCCTGATTTTTATGGGAATGTACAAGAGCTTCGGGAGGTATTTTTTAATTTGGTCTTTAATGCCGTGCAGGCGGTGGATGCCGGAGGAAGGATTCAAATCGGGATTACTTTTCAGCGGGCCGACAAAATTTTTGTGATTCAGATTGCAGATTCCGGGCCCGGGATTTCGCCCGAGCATCTGGACAAGGTTTTTAATCCGTTTTTTTCAACCCGGCCGGAGGGTACGGGGTTGGGACTTTTTGTAGCCCAGCAGATCGTGAATCGTTACGGCGGCTCGATTCGCGTGGAAAGTCAAGCCGCGGAAGGCACCATCTTCGTGGTGGAACTGCCCGGGAATGGGTTAGTGGAAAGTAAGAATTCTGTGGAAAAAATAAGCGGGTCTTTAATTGATTCTAAAAGTTTGGAGGTAAAGAGGGAATGACAAAGCTGTTAGTAGTCGATGACGAGCCTGAGATTTGCGATTTTCTAAAATCGTTCTTCGAGGACCGGGATTTCGATGTCCATACGGCGCAGTCCGGTGAAGCCGCACTTCGCGAGGCGGAAGTTTTTCGTCCTCAGGTCATGCTGCTTGATATCAAGATGGGCAATGTTGACGGGCTTTCCGTCTTAAAAAAGGTGAAGGAAAATTTTCCGCGCACCAAGGTGATCATGGTCACCGCCCTTGAGACGACCGACAAAATTGAACAAGCGATGCGGCTGGGGGCGGATAACTACATCACCAAACCCCTCAGTCTCGAATATCTCGAGAACGACGTTCGGGAAAAAATCGCAAACCTCGCGAATCAGTCCTGATCTTCAGTGGCCACAACGAAGCCTCTCGATTACAACACGGCTCTCCGGGACGTTGCGAAGAGTCTTGTCCGTTTAAAACGTCCTGAGCGTCTTCTTAAAATGATCACGAGGTTCCTTTATCGGGAACTTTCGCTCACTCATGTTGCCATCCTTGTCTTAGATACCGAAAAATCTCATTACACGGTCTTTGATTCCCAAGGGATCAAAAAACTTCCGCGTTCGCTGATCCGTTTTGACTCCCAGCATTCTTTGGTGCGTTGGTTTCAGCTGAAAAACCGTTCGGCAAAGGGCCTGCCCAGTTACCTCCTCAAAGATAAAATCCAATCCCTTTTGCGGGGCGAGGCCTCAGCGATGACCGCCGAAACGAAAAAAGATTTGACGCAGCTTGACCGTGTCTTTAAAGATCTGCGCATCCACATTGCTATTCCCGGGTATTTCAAAGATTCTCTCGTGGGCATTCTTCTCTTAGGTGAGAAATTAAGCCGCAGGATTTTTACGGAACCTGAAATCGAATTCTTCCAGACCTTGGTGCACGATGTGGCGATCGCCGTCAAGACCACGGATTATCACCAGCGCCTGATTGAGCGAAATGCGGAGCTCGAGGCCAAGAAAAAAGAGATGGAGGAGAAGCTTAAAGAAATTGAGCGTCTCCGGAAAAAAGAGCAAGATACCTATTATCAGATCGTAAAATCTCTCGCCCAGGAAGTTCACGCCAAAGATCCCTATACCTTTGGACACATCAAACAAGTGGAAAAAATGGGCGTGATGACGGCCCAGGAAATGAACCTCGATTTAACGGGGAAGAAAAAAGCGATCCTTTCCGCGAGCCTGCTTTTACATGATGTGGGGAAAATCGGAATTCCGGACAATATTCTCAAAAAACCCGGATCTCTGAATACCGAAGAATGGAAGATCATGCGATCTCATGTGGAAAAGGGCGCCAAAATATTAGAGCCCCTCACCGATTTCAAAGAGGTGGCTGAAATCATCCGCTGCCATCATGAAAATTATGACGGTTCCGGTTATCCCCGGGGGCTGAAGGCGGACCAAATCCCGGTACAATCCCGAATCGTCTCCGTGGTGGACGCGTTTCATGCGATCGTTTCCACCCGCTGTTACCGGGAAGGACGGCCCATCGAAGTGGCTTTTCAGGAGCTTCAAAGGTGCGCGGGCACACAGTTTGACCCCAATGTGGTAACCGCCTTTATCCGGGCATTTAAGAGGACACTCAACCGGACCTAAGCCGGTTAAATCACCGGTCAAATCGCCCTTGTTTCCAACTCCCGGAATGGGTATAATCCACCCCTTCGTGAAAGAAAGCTGAACATGCAAAAGAAAAGTGATTTCGCACAATATAAGAAGCTCCTCGAGACCCTTCGAAAGAAAATCGTGGGAGACCTCAACCACCTTGAGGGCGATTCCCTCAATTTAAGCCAGCGCGACGCCTCGGGTGACCTTTCCGGTTATTCCCTCCACATGGCCGATATGGCGACGGATAGTTTTGATCGTGAGTTCAATCTTGGCTTGGCCTTTACGGAACAGCAGATACTCAATCAAATTGACGATTCGCTTCGCAGGATTGAGGAAGGTACTTTCGGAGTTTGCGAAAAGTGTTCCAAGCCGATTTCCCAAAAGCGGCTTCTTGCCCTGCCTTATACCCGGTTATGCATTAAGTGCCAGTCGGAAGAGGAAAAGAAAACACGCAAGTCATAAGCCGAGGCGCTTTTCTTTTTTCAGCCGGCCTTATCTTATTCATCGATCAGATCACCAAAGCCCTAGCAAAAGCCTTCCTTGTCCCCGGATCAAGCCGGCCCGTTCTGCCTCCTGTTTTTTATCTGACGCTGGTTGAAAACCAAGGCATTGCATTTGGCCTTTTCCAAAGAGGCGAGAAGCTCCTCCTCGTTATCATCACCATCAGTATCCTTGCTTTGATGGTGGTAGGTCTAAGGAGCAAATCCATGACGCCAAAAACCCAGTGGGCAATGAGTCTAATTTTAGGCGGTGCCGTAGGAAACTGGATCGATCGGATCAGGCTCGGTGCGGTCACTGATTTTTTAGATTTTAGAGTGTGGCCTGTTTTTAATATTGCCGACACCGCGATCAGTATCGGCGTCGGGCTTTTTCTTTTAGATCTTTTGAGAAAAGATGCATCCTGAACTTTTTAGAATCGGGCCTTTTGTCATTCATACCTACGGCGTTTTAATCGCGCTGGGGATTTTCGTCTCAGTCATTATCGCCACAAAACTTGCCAAGAAAACCGGTTTTCCTCCTTCTGAAAAAGTATTCGACCTTTTTTTTGTGGCCGTGGCTTCGGGTTTTGCGGGTGCACGGATATTTTATGTGTTCCAGGAAGGGGGTTATTATCAAAGCCATCCTCTGGAAATTTTTAAGATTTGGGAGGGCGGGCTTGTCTATTACGGCGGAGTCATGGGTTCCTCCGTAGGTTATTTTTTTTACACACGCCGGCAAGGATTTCCTTATTTGAAGTCCATCGATTTCACCCTTCCTTTTATTGCCCTGACCCATGCCTTTGGAAGAGTGGGATGTTTTTTTGCGGGGTGCTGTTTCGGAAAAAACGGCCGGCCTGTGCAGCTCTATGAGGCCCTTTTTAATTTAATCTTGGCCGGATTTTTGGTGAAGGTTTATCAAAAATCAAAATTCGGAGGACAAGTTTTCGCTCACTATTTGATTTTATATCCAATGGCAAGATTTTTCTTCGAATTCTTAAGAGCCGATCAGCCGGTTTGGCTTTTTTCACTCACCCTTCAGCAATTTGTAAGCCTTGTCTTTATTTTTTTGGGGTTAGGACTCTATGGAATTCGTCGTTCCAGAAATTGAGCAGGGCGCCCGTGTCGATCAGTTTCTCGCGCGCCGCCTGGTCGAAAAATACTCCCGGTCTCAAATCAAAAAAATGATCGAAGCCGGACAAATTCGCGCGGATGGCGCCTCCGTTCTTTCAGCCCATTACCGTGTGAAACCGGGAGAGAAGATTGAAGTCGAATCTCAAGAGAAGCGGGGCGATGATACACGAGCAGAGGCCATTCCACTCGATATCATTTATGAGGATACGGAGTTACTCGTCGTTAATAAGCCCGCGGGGATGGTCGTCCACCCAGCCCACGGGAACCCAGCGCATACGCTTGTCAACGCCCTTCTTTATCATGTGCGCAATCTCTCCGGGGTAGGGGGAAATATTCGCCCGGGGATTGTTCACCGGCTTGATAAAGATACGTCAGGACTTTTGGTGGTGGCCAAAAATGATGCCGCTCATTTTTTTCTGGCCCGCCTCTTTAAAGATCACAATATCGACCGCACTTATCAGGCCATTGTCCGCGGTGTGGTTCAGCATGACGAAGGAGAAATTGACGAACCTGTCGGCCGGGCGTTTTTAAATCGAAAAAGAGTAATCATCAGGCCTTCCGGCGGCAAAGAGGCGCTTACGTATTACCGGGTGAAAAAGCGTTTTTCAAAAGCAACCTGGCTTGAAGTCAAACCCCGGACAGGAAGAACGCATCAAATCCGCGTGCATTTGTCGCATTTGGGTCATCCGGTTTTAGGAGATTCTCTTTATGGCATCAAGGCGATCGGCATTGACCGTCAGGCGCTTCATGCCTCTGAGCTCGGATTCACTCATCCGAAGACCAAAGAAAAACTCCATTTTGAAAGTCCACTGCCTACGGATATCCGGTCTTTGATCCGTCACCTCGAATCGAACGCCTAGCACCTCGACTCTATTAAATTTTAGGGGTATGCTCGGTACTGTGGTGAGCGAGATTGAAATTGGCATCGCCAATTTCAATCGAGTCGAACCACTAGATTTGTTATAATCCCAGGTCATGCGGGAGGGGCTTCATTTTCTTTGGATTTTTTCTTTGAATATTTCACTGCTCGCTTGGTTTTATTACCGGATTGTTTTTCTGAGAAAGGAAAAGATGTTGAACCGCGGACAAGTCATGGGATATGAAGTGGCGCGCCAAGTGCTTGACCGCAATCGCTTAGCACGTACAGCGATCTATTCGGTTGCTCCGGGAGAAAAAAAAGCCGGGCCAGAGAGCAATTCACTGGCACTTGATGCCAATGTTTATTCGGGCACAACTCTTGCGACGCTTGCCACAGCACTTAAAGAGACCTTTCATTTTTTGGAGGCCTCCAAATTCTCTTTTTTATCGCGCTTCGGCCCTTGGTCCGGACGGCCTTTTCGAATCCTGGTAGGGAGTGCCTGGTGTTTAATCGCGGCGGGTTTGTTGCTTTCGTCCCATCCCCAAATTTTTGATCTGGGAAAGGCCCTTTTTGTTTTTTGTTTTTTTCTCGCTTTGAGTTCTTTTCCCCTGGAGTGGGAAATTTCAGAGAAAGGAATTGCTCAACTGAGTTTTCTCGAAAGACTCTGGACCGACGAGCGTGTGGCAATCAAAGAAATTTTAAAGGCCTCGCGCGGGGCCTCTTTCGCGGAACTGATTGACATCCCTTTAAGGACTTTAAAAAACAGGATTTTCTTTCTTAAATGAACTACCGGAATCTGAGAGAATTTATCGAAAGACTCACCCGCGAGAAGGAACTCGTCAAGATTTCAGCCGAAGTAGACCGGCGTCTTGAGATCACTGAAATTTACGACCGGGTCGTTAAACGGCAGGGCCCGGCTCTTTTATTTGAGAAAGTAAAAGGCGCTTCCATGCCGCTAGCGATCAATCTTTATGGATCCTTTCGACGGATGAATCTGGCGCTTGGGGTCGACGATCTTTCTGAGATTACGAAACGCATTGAAAGTTTTCTTGAGATAAAAGTACCCGAGAAATTAACGGACAAACTCAAATTCATTCCGAAGCTTCATCTCCTCACTAAGATTACCCCCAAGACCGTTCGTCAGGCGCCCTGCCAAGAGATTGTCAAAACAGATGGGGACCTGCTTTCCAATATTCCCGTCATTCAATGTTGGCCCCAGGATGCGGGACCTTACATCACGCTTCCGATGGTGATCACCAAAGATCCGGAAACAGGAATCCGCAATGTAGGGACTTACCGCATGCAAGTTTATGATGCAAGAACCACCGGGATGCATTGGCAGGTTCATAAAGACGGCACCAGTCACCAGCGGAAGTTTCAGGAGAAGGGGATCCGTAGAATGGAAGTGGCGGTGGCTTTAGGGGCAGACCCCGTCACGATGTTTTCTGCAGTCTGTCCGCTTCCTTACGGGATTGATGAATTTGTTTTTTCAGGATTTTTGCGCCAAGACGCGGTGGAGCTCGTGAAATGCAAAACCATAAATCTAGAAGTCCCAGCAGAGAGCGAAATTGTTTTAGAAGGCTATGTGGATGTGGAAGAAAAAAGAAGAGAAGGGCCTTTTGGCGACCACACGGGTTATTATTCGCTCGCCAAAGATTTTCCTGTTTTTCATGTGGAATGCGTCACCATGCGCCGCCATCCTATCTATGTGACAACTGCGGTGGGCCGCCCGCCCATGGAAGATGCCTACATGGCCAAGGCTATCGAAAGAATTTTTCTTCCGCTGATCCGGTCGCAATTTCCGGAGATTATCGATATGAACCTCCCTGCCGAAGGTGTTTTTGCTAATTGTGTCCTTGTCTCGATCAAAAAAAGTTACCCGCAGCATGCAAAAAAAGTCATGCACCTGATCTGGGGCTTCGGCCAGCTCATGTTTGAAAAAATGATTTTGGTTTTTGATCACGATGTGAATATTCATGACCCCCAAGAAGCGGCGTGGCGGGCCTTCAACAATGTCGATCCCAAGCGGGACATGGTTTTTACGGACGGGCCCTTGGATGAGCTTGATATTTCCTCTTCTTATGAACTTTATGGTTCAAAACTTGGCGTGGACTGTACCCGCAAATGGAAGGAAGAGGGGATGACGCGTCCCTGGCCGGATGATATTGTCATGAGTCCGGAAGTCAAAGAGGCAGTCACAAAACGCTGGCATGAGTTCGGTTTGGATGGAATCCAAAAATCCTAAAACGGGGGCGCCCGCCTTGCCGATTCTCTTTCGTGATATCAAATTTGAACACTCCGTGTTTGCCCTGCCGTTTGCTTATCTCGGTCTTTTTTTAGCAGAAGGGGGACTCCCCAGGCTTTCACTTTTTGGGTGGGTGACAGCTGCCATGATTTCTTTCCGGACATTTGGGATGACCATGAACCGGTTGGTTGATTGGAAGATTGATGCCCAAAATCCTCGGACAAAGACCCGGGCATTGCCCGGAAAAAAACTCACACGTTCTTTTGTGAGGGTGGCAAGTCTTGTTTCACTCGTCGTTTTTCTAGGCATTACGTGGATTTTGGGGCCGCTCTGTCTTGCCTTGAGTCCTATTCCAATCGTCCTCGCCTGGCTCTATCCCTTCCTTAAAAGATTCACTTGGCTTTCTCATATAGCGTTGGGTATCATACTAGGGATTTCGCCCTATGGCGCCTGGCTCGCAAGTCGGCCAGAATTCTCCCGGATCCCGGGTTTTCTAACGATAGGGGTGGCAAGCTGGGTCGCGGGTTTTGACGTTCTTTATGCGTTGCAGGATTACGACTTTGATAAGCGAAGTGCCCTCAAGTCAATTCCGGTGCGCTTCGGACCCGCAAAAGCCCTTTGGATTGCCGGCTTCTTACATGCCGTTGCCGTTCTGGCTTGGTCGGCGGCTGGTTTTTTAGCCGGATTCGGCTGGATTTACGGAATCGGAATGGCCTTAGTCGCCCTTTTTCTTATCCGCGAACACTGGCTGGTACACCGGTTCGGATTGGCCAAGATGGAGCAGGCGTTTTTCACGATGAACGCCTGCATCAGTTTGATGGTTTTTATCGCTGCATTTATTAGTTTGATGTGGAGGTAACGCAGGTTGAAGCCTTATATCGTTGGAATCACAGGAGCAAGCGGTGCGATTTATGGTATTAGGCTTGTTCAACTTCTAACGGAGCTTGAGTATGATGTTGCGCTCGTTGTTTCGGACCCCGCCCGGCTTGTGATCAAAGAAGAATTAAACGTCGGCCTCGGAAATCTTACCCAAAAAGAATCCTTCGAAAGTTTTTTTGACGCGAAACAACTCGAACGCATCACTCTTTATTCTTCAAAAGATTTAGCCGCGCCCATCGCAAGCGGCTCTTATCCTACCCAGGGGATGATCATTATTCCTTGCAGCATGGGGACCTTGGGCCATATCGCATCGGGTGCCAGTGTGAATTTGATTCACCGAGCCGCTGAATGTGTTCTTAAAGAAGCAAGGCGCCTTGTGATTGTTCCCCGGGAGATGCCTTTAAGCGCCATCCATTTGGAAAATCTTCTGAAGCTTGCCCGGCTCGGCGTTCGTGTCTTGCCTGCAAGCCCAGGATTTTATTCAGGCGCCCAAAGCATTCAAGACCTCGTGGATTTTGTCGTCGGAAGAGTTTTGGATTCGCTGGAAATTTCACACGCCCTTTATCCTCGTTGGACAGGAAAAATGGTGAAGACCCATGAAGGCTGAACTTTCCACGCTCCGATTGGGGAGAATCGGCTACCTTAATACGCTTCCCTTTTATCATGGACTTATAAGTTCTTCAGAAGAGGGCGGGAGCCTCGTAGGGGAGACGGGGACGCCCGCGCAAATCAATAGAGCCATGGAAGAGGGGCGGATTGACATCGCGCCTATTTCTTCCTTGGAATATTTAAATCATCAAGATGATTATCTTCTTTTACCTGATCTTTGCATCGGCTCGCGGGATTTTTCCGCCAGCGTTCTTCTTTTTTCTAAAGAGCGGATCACGGGTCTGGGCGGAGCCGCGATCTCCCTCTCTGACGAAAGCCTTAGCGCCGCAACGCTTCTGAAGGTCCTCTTAAGATTCAAACTCAAATTTTCCAATAGTTTTAAGGTGGAACCCTCCAACCCGGAGGAGATGTTGAAACAGTCGAAGGCGTGTCTCGTGATCGGCGACCAGGCCTTGCTCTTCAAGCCCCGCGAATTCGTCTACAAAACTGATTTGAGTCATTTATGGTGGGATTGGACGGAACTTCCTTTTTGTTTTTCCGTGTGGGCCGTCCGGAAAGAATTTTATGCAAAGCATGCGGCGGAAGTCAATCTTTTCTGGCAGAAGTTAAAAGCCAATCTGGAGCGAAATCTTTGGGATATTGAAAAGCTTTTAAAGGACGGGCTCAAGATCACCCTTGCGGACGACAAATTTCCGATCGTCTTCGGCTATCTTTTCAATCTTAACTATTCTCTGGATGATGCGATGCAGCACGGCCTCGAACTTTTTTACCGCTTGGCGCATCGGCTGGGCGTCTCGCCTCGCCATCACCGCCTCAACTTTATCGAATCTTAAAGACAGGAGCTCCTATGGACCCATGGGATGAAATTTTAGCCAAACCTTTAAAGGGGGGAAGGATCAGCGTGGAAGAGGGCGTTGAACTTTTTTCTTGTGATCTCCTTCGTCTCGGAAAAGCAGCGGACACTCTGACACGAAAGTTTCACCCGACTCCTTTACGGACTTTCATCGTTGACCGCAACATCAGTTACACCAACGCCTGTTTCATTGATTGTGATTTTTGCGCGTTCTACCGAAGGCCGGGGGATCCGGAAGCCTATACGCTTTCCATGGCAGAGATTTTGAAAAAGGTCGGTGAGCTTGTGAAATTGGGCGGCACGCAAGTTCTGATTCAAGGCGGTGTGAACCCTGACCTTCCTTTAAAGTTCTACCTTGAAATGATCCGTACGGTTCGGCGCGAGTATCCGAGCGTTCAAATTCATTCTTTTTCCGTGGTGGAAATCGATTTCCTTTCTAAAAAAGAGCGCATGCCCCTCAGAGAAGTTTTACTTCAATTAAAAGACGCAGGTCTTAATTCGATTCCCGGCGGCGGTGCGGAAATTTTAGTGGAAAGAGTCCGCGATATCATCAGCCCCAAGAAAATGGATTCCGACGGCTGGATCAATTTTATGAGAGAGGCGCATCAAATGGGGCTTCGTTCGACGGGCACGATGGTTTTTGGGCATATCGAGACCCTTGAGGAAAGAATTCTTCATCTTGAAAGACTCCGTATGCTTCAGGACGAAACGCATGGTTTCCGCGCCTTCATTTGTTGGACCCTTTCTCCCCATGGCACGCCCCGCATGAGTAAATTTCGCCAGGCGGGCGGAGAAGATTACCTTAAAATGGTCGCCATCAGCCGGCTCTTTTTGGACAATTTTGAAAATATGCAGGCGGGCTGGCTCACCGAAGGAATCAAAATAGGGCAGGCGGCGCTTGCTTTTGGCGCCAATGACATGGGCGGAACTCTTTTAGAAGATAAAGTCCTGGAACCTACAGGCATCGACGCCTCGCAGACCCGGAAAGAAGATCTCATCCGCTTGATTCGCGAGGCGGGCTACACACCGGCCCAGCGAAACACCAATTACGAAATCCTCCAGACGTTTAATTGATGGCTGTTACGTCGGATTCAATGCCGATAAATTTGGCCTCGCCGGATAAAGCCACCATCCGGAATATCTTCGATCAAATCGCCCACCGCTATGATCAAATCAATAGCCTCCTCAGTTTTTCTCTCGATGAAAACTGGAGAAAAGAGTCCTCCCGCATTATCTTCAAAGGGACCAAAGCAAAAACCCTTCTTGACCTGGGGGTTGGAACAGGAAAATTTCTCAGGCGGTTTTTAGATCTCCAAAACTGGGATCAGGCGGTGGGGGCTGATTTTTCTTGGGAAATGCTTGTCCGGGCCCGCAAAAATCTTACGGCGGGCGATTTAATTCAGGCCGATATTCATGACCTTCCTTTTGCGGATGAATCCTTTGATTTGATTGTTTCGAGTTTTACGCTGAGAAGCGTCAAAGACCGCCGGCATTTTTTTAAAGAGGTCTTTCGAGTTCTGAAACCGGGCGGCCGGGCGGCCTTTCTTTGTCTTACGCGGCCCACTTCTTTTTTCGGAAAAATGCTTTATTTTCCTTATCTGAAATTTTATCTTCCTTTGATGGGCGGTCTGATCGCAAAAAGTCAGATGGCTTACCAATTTCTTTCCCAATCCATCCAGGCCTTCCCGCCGCCCCAGGAAATTGGAAATGAAATTCTTGTTTCGGGGTTTCAAGCGTTTTCACTTTTTCCTTTTACCTTTGGGATTTCTACGCTGACCATCGCCCAAAAATGACACCCCAAGAAAAACTGGATGCGTTATGTGCCCGTAAAGGCCTCACGCTTCCTCCGCCGCCCCAGGCCGTAGGCCTTTATCAACCGATCGTTATGTCCGGCGGTTTTGCTTTCTTGAGCGGACAACTTTCCAAAGACTCAGAAGGCAAACTGATTACGGGCAAAGTCGGCAAAGATTTGACCGTGGAGCAGGCGAAGGCAGCAGCCGAATGGGCGGCGCTTCAGGCCTTGAGTGTGGTTCGGTCAAAGATCAACTTATCCCAGGTGAAGCAAGTTGCAACCGTGCGGGGTTTTGTACATTCTGCGAGTGACTTTTATCAGCACAGTGACGTGATGAATGCAGCTTCGGAGATTTTGGTGGAAGTTTTTGGAGATTTGGGCCGGCATGCACGCACCAGTATAGGCGTTATCACGCTTCCCTTGAACGCAGCCGTGGAACTGGAACTCACCTTGGAGCTGTATTAATGAGAACGATTTCCAAAGATGTCCTGACCTTCTTAATAGGCTTTGTCATGGTGCTGATCATGAGCGCCCTTTTGGCCCCCTGGCTCTATACCTTTCTTCCCTTTAAATTTGACCGCATCTTACGCCGATTAATAATGATAGGTTCGTTGGTGCTTTTTTACGGGCTTGTCCGCTCACGCCGCCAAAATCTGGCCGGCTTAGGACTTGCCTGGAACAAACGAAGTTTGCCTCTCTTGGGCCAAGGTTTAGGGATGGGCATTCTTCTGGTCATTGTTCTTGTCTTACTTCAATGGAAATTAGGCGTCAGGTTTTGGAGCTTAAGTGACAAAGGTATAGGGCATTGGATTGGGGCCTATTTCAAAGGCATAGGAGCGGGACTACTCATTGCAGTGATCGAAGAACTATTTTTTCGCGCTTTTTTGTTTATGACCTTCAGCGAACTGTGGAATAAGTGGGTAAGCTTGGTGGTCACTAATTTGATTTATGCCGTGGTTCATTTTTTCCCCAAAGGACAGGTTTTTGTGGACTCGACTCCAACCATCAACGACAGCTTTCGAATTTTTCATGCTGCGGTGACGCCAACTCCCGAAGTCTTACATCAAATCCTGCCGGCCATGGCCGGGCTTTTTCTTTTTGGATTGATCCTCTCTTTTCTTTATCTAGGGACGGGTTCTCTTTATCTCTCGATCGGTGTCCATGCCGGTGCCATTGTGGGGCTCAAGTTAAACACCCTGTATTTTCCTGAGATCACGGACAAAATGGGGATAGGGACGGGGACAAAAAATTTATATGATGGCGTGGCGGGTTTGGTTATTCTTCTGGTCGCAACTCTTATGGCAAGTTGGTGGGCGAGGCGAAAAGCAATCTTATGAATTTCTTAGTCATTTCGTTTCTATTATTTTTATCTTTTTTTGGGGCGGTCGAACTGAATGCCCAAGAAGCATGGGAAATGAGGCCTCAAGGAAAACACGATGTTTCTGTGGCCAAGCAACACGTTATTTATTCTTTTCTCCAGGCATTCCCCCAGGCCCGCGCGATACGCTATCCAAAGTTTGACAAAACCGAGGGCCGTTGGGTGGAGGATCATTTCGAATTTCCCGATGCCCCAGGGCAAAGCGATATTTTTACCGGTAAAAATTTTGAAGTAAATGCGGCGGTTCGCGAGGCCATCGCGTTTCGAATTCAACCCGACGTTGCCTCCAATCTTATTTTTACCCGGGTTCCGCCGGGGAGAAAATTAAAGGTTTTTCTGGCGATGCCGGATTTTGCTTTCAGAAAAGAGAAGTTATCACCTATTCAATTTGAGGCCTGGATAGGGGGGAAGAAAATTTTAACTACGGAAGTTCAGACCAAAGGTTGGCGCCAGGAAGAGGCTGACCTCACATTGCCGTTTCTTCTCCAGCGCAATTATATCGTAAGTTTTAAGGTGTACTCTCCTACTCAAGAAGAAACCATACTCTTATTCCAAGGCACTATAGAGTAGTAATTTATAGCAATACATAGTAAATTATATCAATAAAAATATATTGAATGTTCCATTGTTCAATTTATAAATACAAAGTAAAATATAGATAGATATATTAAATTATTGTACTTGATTTAGATTTTTTCTGAGGGGGAGAGATGTCCATTAAGTTCATATGAGGAAAAAAATCCGAATCGAGCGAGCCTTCCTATTAATAGGGGTGCTAGGCATCGGCTTAGCTGCCCTCTCATCGCTTGCTTCTGCTGCCAAGAACGACCAAGAAGGCATTATCCAAACGTCTACTACGCTTTTCCCTCTGCCTATCGATGAAGATAACCTTACGACCCAGCTTTTCAGCTCTCTTGAAGAACAAATTATAAGAGAGCTTCAGGCTGCAAGAAATCTTTGCGGAAATGCGGTTGTTGATTCGGGTGAAGAGTGTAATGAGCCCAACTTATCGTGCAGCGGTACTCAGGTTTGCAATACCAATATCTGCCGTTGCCGCGGTGTAACGCTCTGCGGAAATGGCGCGAATGATTCAGGGGAGGAATGCGGAGAATCCAGCCTTCCTCTTTGTCCCACGGGTAAAACTTGTTCGGATTGCGTTTGTGCTCCCATCCCTGGCATTTGCGGAAACAGCATCGTAGAGCCGAGCGTCGGCGAAACCTGCGACGACGGCAATACAACGAATTGCGATGGGTGTACCGACACTTGTAAAAAAGAAACCGGTTGCGGCGACGGCTTCGCCTGCGGCGCTGAACAATGCGGTGAGCCGGGTCTTGCGGCATGTCCTGCCGGTCAAGGTTGCAATTCGTCATGTCAATGCGTGGCTCTGCCTCCGCGTTGTGGGAACGGAAATCTTGATTCCGGCGAAGATTGCGACGACGGCAATACCACCAACTGCGATTCCTGCAGCAACACCTGCAAAAATGTAACCGGCTGCGGCGACGGCTTCGCCTGCGGGTCAGAACAATGCGGTGAGCCGGGTCTTGCGGCATGTCCTGCCGGTCAAGGTTGCAATT
>CAYJTB010000010.1:0-1204 GCA_964372875.1 uncultured bacterium | reverse complement strand
GCTGCGGCGACGGCTTCGCCTGCGGGTCAGAACAATGCGGTGAGCCGGGTCTTGCCGCATGTCCTTCGGGTCAAGGTTGTAACTCTTCTTGTCAATGCGTAGCGCCTCCACCACGCTGTGGGAATGGCATTCTTGAGTCTGGAGAAGACTGCGACGATGGCAACGTTACCAATTGCGACGGATGCACCAATGCTTGTAAAAAAGAAACCGGCTGCGGCGACGGCTTTGCATGCCCTCCGGAAGAATGTAGAGACGGCGGACTCCAGTGCGGTTCCGGAAAAGTTTGTGAAAACACTACCTGTCTCTGCAAAGACATAAAATGCGGCGATGGTGTCAAAAATGGTTCTGAAGATTGCGATGACGGCAATACTAATAATTGTGACTCCTGCAGTAACACCTGTAAAAATGTAACCGGGTGCGGCGACGGCTTTGCCTGCGGCGCTGAACAATGCGGTGAGCCAGGGCTCGGTCAGTGCCCTGGAACAACTCAGTGCGTTGGTTGTGTATGTAAGTGCACCACTGACTCCGACTGCGATGACGGAAATGAATGCACCGACAACCGCTGCGACCCGGCCTCAGGCCTTTGCACTTATCCCAATAACACCGCACCTTGCGATGACTTAAATGACTGCACCGATCCCGACCAGTGCCTCAATGGAACGTGCCGGGGAACTCCGGTGGGCCAGTGCGATGCCCCGGGCCAGCCCCAGTGTCCTGCTGCTACCCCGAATTGTGTCCAGTGCCAGTGCATCCTCTGCACGGAGGACTCCGACTGCGATGACGGAAATGAATGCACCGACAACCGCTGCGACCCGGCCTCAGGCCTTTGCACTTATCCCAATAACACCGCACCTTGCGATGACTTAAATGACTGCACCGATCCCGACCAGTGCCTCAATGGAACGTGCCGGGGGACTCCAGTGGGCCAGTGCGATGCCCCGGGCCAGCCCTCGTGTCCTGCCACGGCACCTAATTGCGTCAGCTGTCAGTGCATCTACTGCACCGATGACAGCCAGTGCGATGATGGAGAAGTCTGCACGGATGATTCTTGCGACACCACGACCGGAGTCTGCTCCAATCCGAATAACACCGCTCCTTGTGACGACTTAAACGATTGCACGGATCCCGACCAGTGCACGAATGGAACTTGCGAGGGGACTCCAGTGGGCCAGTGCGATGCCCCGGGCCAGCCCTCGTGTCCTGC
>CAYJTB010000009.1:53557-56398 GCA_964372875.1 uncultured bacterium | reverse complement strand
TGGATAAGATGACGGTCCGGACCGTTTACATCATCGATGACAAGAAAAAGATCCGGACCATGATCACCTATCCAGCCTCCACAGGGAGGAATTTCGATGAAATCCTGAGAGTGATCGATTCCCTTCAGCTCACAGACAAATACATGGTTGCCACCCCTGTCGACTGGAAACAGGGTGAAGACGTGGTGATAGCGCCGTCACTTCAGGACGAGGACGATTTGAAGAAGCGGTTTCCAAAAGGGTATAAAAAACTGAAGCCTTATCTGCGGATGACGCCTCAGCCCGGTTGATTCCCCAATAATAGTAAGATATCAGATGACTAAAGTTGACCAATTCAGAATCAACAACGGAAAGCGATGAGCAACAATGAACACTTTCAATTTTTCTAACTTATTGAAGGCACTCGGAATCGATTGGCTGATCAGAAGTTACAAAACGAGCGATAAAAATTAGAAGGCTGTTGCTCTATCCAGTCTGAGCTACGGGCGCAAGTTATTTATTCTGTGTGAGTTAAGTAACTTTTAGAAAATTACGCAAAAAAGCCTGTTGACCACCGAGTGACCGTATTAGCCTAATAACATTACCAAAAAACAGTCATCAAACCTAGGCCAACTTATGCTGTGGCCTATTCAAATTAGGCTACGGAGCATTTATAATATGCTCTCATGCAATAAGTTATGGAAATAAAAAATTTAAAAAACCACAGATACCCCCGCGTATGCACGGGGAACTCAAGGCGGCTATTAGAGAGAGCAACAGCCTGTTTAGCTGTTGCCCAATCTCACTAACTACGAAGATTAAAACTCATATTTGATTAGGAGGCAATATGTTACGTCAAAGAGAGAAAAAGTATAGAAACTTTTACCATTCGCTGGCCGCCAGTTGACCATCGGGTGACCATCTTCGCCTACAGTCTTTAAAACCTTAAGCGGTGCGGTTGCCGGTTGAATCTAGCTTTTCAGAACGTCTCTCTATAAAATTTTTATGGGCCGTAAGAGCCGACGAAAGGTAAGGTCTGGGTTAAGTTCGGAAAGTAAGAGAGGTGGGCGGCTATTTGTTAATGATTTCCCAATGGCCACCTTTGTCGGGACCGATGCGCTTCAAAATTCCTTCGTTCTGTAATTTCCTCAATTGCTTTTTTACGCCACTTTCACTTAACCCCACCTGTGGGGCAAGTTCTGCTCTTGTGACAAACTTATTTTGTGCGATTATCTCTAAAATCTTCTGGGTACTTTTCTGGGCCTTTTTCTGGGTACTTTTCTGGGCAGTGTCCAGAACAGCAGATTCACCGCCCGAAACACCTTTCCGCTTGAACGTCACGATAAAATGAGTTCCAACTTCTTCAAACCTGGTGTCGGGCTCCCTTGAAAGGATAAGCCGGATCCCACGCCCCCATTTTTCAATGAAGTGAATCCTGTGAAATAATTCTGCGATAAGTTCATTTCTTCGCTCAGAGACCATTTTGCTTGTAATTTTTTCTATCGTCAGGTCGCCGTAAAGCAAACCCGGGTTCCGGATCTCCACGCGATCCTTGAAGACCGCAATATTGACGGAATCGTATTCCCGGTAATCCCTGTGGCAGAAGGCGTTGATAATCGCCTCGCGGACAGCTTCTTTGTCGATCTCGGGGACATCAATCCGTCTTAATCCTTCGACCCGCATTCCAATGTGGATGTGTTCGAGAATGTACTCCTCCGCTTTTTCGATCAGATGAAAAAGATCACCTTCGAATTCCTTACGATCCACAATGTAGGAGGTGTCGGTCCGGTTGAAAACGGCGCAGCGCAGTTTTGCGTTCGGGAAAAAGTTCTGCGGGTTTTTTGCGAAAAGGATCATGGCGGCATTTAAAAGTTTACCGCCGGATAAAAGCTTCAGTTTACCCAAGGCGTTCCGGGTCGAATCGTACCGAAGGCCTGCTGCTTTGAGAAAAACTTTCAGTTTTTTAACACTGATATCCGACAGCTTCGCTTGGCGACAGATTTCAGTATCCCAGCGGAGTTTGTCCTTGTTTTTCTTTAGGATAAAATGCTCCAGCTGGCGCGCGCTCAATTGGCGACTTTCATCGGCAGTCCGCATATAGGCGCGGCCGTAGGCAAAATAAGGCGCATCTTTGCCTTCGAAGAATACTGCAATGCAGGTCTTGCGTTGAATTTTTATGGCCTTGATTTTGGGATAAATTTTGGGTTCGGTATTATCCGAGATGGCCTTGGAAACATCCCGTAGAGTCTTTGGAGAAATTTGCTGGCCTAGGACCGTACCATCATCGTTAACTCCGAAATACAACTCACCGGCACCCTGTTTGTTGAGGATTGCGGAAATGGAAATGATCCCCTCTTTCAGTTCAGAGGTCGATTTTTTGAATTCAACGGTTTCGGATTCTTCAAATTTCATATTGTTCTACGAAAACTCTTTTAACGGTCATGTCGAAAAATGTCCTCATTTTAACGTAAGATGAGGGGCTTTTCACGCGAAATGCATGCGGCTACTCGGAGGAAAGAAAACTAACGAAAATCAGTTGAGATACAGCTGTCGGAGAATATCACACACATCGGTGTAGGCCACCGGCCAACGGTCAGCCGAGGGTATTCCCCCAGGAGTTAAAAGACAATCCCGTGTCGCCGATCCCCTCAGTTGACCAAAATTGACCAATCCAAAATTAACAACGGAAAGTGATGAGCAACAATGAACACTTTGAATTTCTCTAACTCATGGGGCCAATTCACAAGCCGTTGAGAGAACAAACCTTAGAAAACCCGTGAACAAAATTAGAAGGCTGTTGCTCTATCCAGTCTGAGCTACGGGCGCACTAACGGTTGTTAGCTGTAAATGGTATTACAGTCG
>CAYJTB010000009.1:0-53457 GCA_964372875.1 uncultured bacterium | reverse complement strand
CAACCTTTAATTTTGGCCACTTATTTAACTTCGCCGTCCTTTAGGACGGGCGCACTAACGGTTGTTAGCTGTAAATGGTATTACAGTCGCAACCTTTAATTTTGGCCACTTATTTAACTTCGCCGTCCTTTAGGACGGGCGCACGGAACTTTGCGTACAAAATTTAGCTTATCCCGGCACGAATGGCTGTTAGCCGATCTACTATCGCCAGCATTCCCGGCTTGCCCGGACGAGCGCATTAAGAACGCCGGTTTTCTTCTTCGCTGCCGTCTTTGAGATTTTTCTTAAATTCCCTGATACCTTCACCGAGCGCGCGACCGATTTCAGGCAACCGCTTTGCCCCAAAGAGAAGCAAAATGACCAATAAAATAACGATGGTTTCGAGCGGGCCGGGCATATTCATTTAATTCCTCCCTATGCTGGATTCATTGCCAATAATTTTATCATAACTTCTAAAAATTACTTTGCCCCAATCGCAAAAAGGGTCGCAGGTATCGTTTTGAGCAGAATTTTCATATCGAGGACCAAGGACCACCGGTCGATGTATTCTAGATCAAGGCGCATCCAGTCGTTGAAATTTTGAATCCGGTTTCTTCCCTGGACTTGCCACTGTCCTGTGATACCTGGCCGCATGCTAAGACGTCTGCGGTGCCAGATCTCGTAATTTTCAACCTCACTCGGAATCGGAGGCCGGGGGCCCACCAGACTCATCTCTCCTTTTAAGACATTAAAGAGCTGGGGAAGCTCGTCGATGCTGGTTTTCCTCAGCCACTTTCCCAATCCTGTCAAACGAGGATCATTAGTAGCCTTAAAAACGGGTCCCACCATTTCGTTGAGATGTTGGACCTCGGCTTGCCGGTTTTCTGCATCCATTTGCATGGTCCGAAATTTATAAAGGGTAAAAATGCGGCCGTTAATGCCGCAGCGCACTTGGCGGAAAAAGATCGGACCGGGCGAGGTTAGTTTAATCAAGGTGCCCACAAGAATGAAAAGCGGCGACAAAAATAAAAGCCCGAAGGAAGAGGCAAAAATGTCTCCAGCCCTCTTGATGGCAAGCTGCCACTGGTCTACGGGTGTGGTATCAAAAGAAATCGTAGGCATGCCTTCCATTTCTGAGGGTTGGGCCTTAGCGACATTCACATTGAAAAGATCCGCTGCGACCGTGGCTCTCACACCCACCCGCTCGCACTGCAGAATGGCTGCTTCAATCTCGGTCATCCAGCTTCGGGGCACAATAAAAACTACTTCATCAATCACTTTTTTGCGAAGCAAAGACGCAAGATCATTGAGCGTGCCAATGATTTCAACTTTTTCAATACTCTGTCCCGTCAACATAGGATCCCGGTCGAGAATGCCCACGATCCGGAAACCCCAAGAAGGATTTTGATGAACAGACCGGATAAAGGCTTGAGCCCGGCTTCCTGTCCCCACCATGAGTAATTTCTTTTGGAAATATTCCATGCGTGCCAGGACATGCCAATAAGCAATTAAAATAGAGCGTTCACAAGAAAGCAGGATAAATCCAAGAAGGAAAAATAAGATCATGAAACTACGGCTCACATATTGAACTCTCAGTAAGAAAACGGAGGCGCCGAAGAGTAAGAAACCCAACACATTGGCCTGCAGAATAATCCAACTGACTTGGCGGGCTGACTTGGTGCGCATTTGGTGATAGGCCCCGACAATGTGAAGCATGCCGAGCCAGACGGGTAAAATGATAAGAAGAAGCCACAAATAATCTTCAATCGTGCGAAGCGGTGTCAGCACTTTACGGGCAGTGATCAGGTCCAGATGATAAAAATGGTGAATTGCGCCGCGGAAATAGTAAGTAAAAAGAAAAGCGGCGATGATCGTAGCCATATCGATCAAAAGCACGCACTGTTTGATGAAGACTTGTTTGTATTTAATCATGAGGACGCCGGTGAAAAAATTTCATAAACAAAAGCCTCTCCCAAAGGAAGCTTGAAAGTTTTCTTCTCTTTTTCGACGGCAATTTCTTTAGACCGGGCGCCGCTTGCGTCCAATGCAAAGACCCGCATTTCAGGGGCATTCTGATTCTGAATCGCTAGCGATCCTCGTACGGGTTCCATTAGAATCGGAGAATCCCCGCTCTCCCGCAAAAGCGTCCGGGTTGCATTATAAACGGTTCCTCGATTCTCAGAGCGCGCAACCGCTGTCAAAAGAAGTTGCCTTGAACTTTTCACCGCTTCGTCATCAAGACTGGTCAGGATCAAAGAAGCGAAGGGGTTTTCGATTTGAAAGGTTGCATCTCCCAAATCCACGGCCTCACCCTTCATCCGCCCGACGGCGGCCAAGGTTTTCTCCGTCTGAATCCAAACCAGCCCCTTCGACTCGTCCCAATGAAACCCTTTTCCGGGTTTCATATCCCGTCTTTGAAAAAACCGCGTAAGGCTCGGCAGCTGAATGAAAATTTCCGGTTTGGTACTGATGTCGAAGTTGCCTTCGATTCGGCGAGGCTTCAAGATACCATTATAATTGAAAAGGAGCACTCCGTTCCAGTCCTGAAAAAGGGCATAGGCGGCGAGAAACGGCGCAGCAGCGCGGAACTCGTTGGGCCAGGCGATATTCCATTCACCGGCGACAAACGGCTTTCCCGGAACGGGGTGACGGTTCAGCCTGAAAAAGCGGTTCTCGTCTGAATCCGCTTCGACCAAGGACCGGTTATGAAATTTCACCAAATCGCCGAAGCCCCATTGGGGATGATCCCAGTAGCTGTGACGATCAATGAAATCAAGCGTCGCGTTCGTCTCAAGGTCTTTTCCCTCCAAAGGAAGGTTGCTTCCCGCGACGGGAATTTTGAGCCCGAGACTGCGAAGAAAATCAGACATCTCTTTAAAATAACGTGATTGAATCTCGGAAAAAAATTCGTCGTCCAGAGGGCGTCCTCCGGCAAGAGCTTCGAGCTCTTTCACATAAACTTCAGGGACAAAACCTTTATCTTTAGGCCATTTGAAAAGAGAACTTTCATTAATGAGATCCAAAAGTGCGATCGCCGGTTCATCGATCAACCGTGTTTTGGTGTAGGGATTGTAATGGGTCAAGAGATCCTTGGCGAATTTTTTTTGGAGCTCAATGATCCAGGGGTTAAACTCGGCCACCATCTTTGCGCCGTTCGTTAGCCTTCCGTAAGCTCGAACCCTGTCTCCTTTTTTGAACTGGCGGCTCACCAATAAATCGAGATACACGTAAATGCCCCTCGCCTTGAGTTGGGCAATGAAATAATCGAGCCGGTCGAGACTTGCTTTGGAAAGGTGCTGCGTATCTTCACCCTCGGGATCAAAAAGATTTCTTTCACTCCAAGGAGCGTCCAGATGATGAAGCCGCACGATATTGACGCCCCAGCCTGAAAGTTGCTCCGCCATTTGCTCCGCCTCGCGGTGCGAAGGCAAGGCGTATTCCGCCTGGATATTTACTCCAAAGAACCGGATCGGCGTGCCGTCTTCAAACACAAACTGTCCGTCTCTGGCTTGAAGAAACCCGTGTTTGCCGGCGGGCGGATCTAACCAACCACTTGCATCGAAGGCCCCCCCCTTGAATCTCTGAGGCTCGAAGGAAATCCACGTTGAAGTTTCCGTTTTGGATTCGAGAATACGCTCAAGCCTCTGATCCGACGCCGATGACTCGATACGAACCTTGTCGAAAAATGCCTTTCCCTTCGCTTCATTCATCTGCAAATGAAATCTTCCTTTCACTGTGGCCGACGGAACTGCAATTTCTTCCCCGACAGTTTTCCAATCCGAATTTCCGGCCCACGGCCCGAAAATGATTTTGTTTTCCAATCGTTCGCCCGCCCGGTTAAAGAATTCAATAGAGACAACAGCTCCTCCTCCTTTTTGAGAGGTTGTTACCCCTTCTGTTTTATAACTGAGCGAACACTGAAGCCTTTTCACCCCGCCCACGGCCTCCGGCAATACCCAGTCCTGATCCGTGGAGGAGGAGCCAAACTCCAGTTGATGAATGCGAAGCGCTCCCCGGCCCGCCAAGCCCGGAAAAATTATACGACTGCCCGGCCCCAAATCCCACGCTGAAAGCGGACCCACGTATTCGAAGCTGCCGTCCGCCAAAAGATTTTGGCGATCCTGGTCGTCCGGAAATCCAGGAAAAATTTCGATGCCGTCAAAAAATACTTTCCCGGTTGCCTCTTCCATTCCGAGAATCAGTTCCATTTGGGAAGCCCCGGCGGGGATTCGTACCAAAGACGACCAGGGCCGCCAGTTAAACTCATTCAACCATTCGCTCAGTTTTTTATAACCTATTGAGTTACCCTTCGCATCCAGAAATCGAACGGCCGCATAAGCCACTCCCTTTCCTTCGTCAGCGGCACTCTGAATGTCTGCTCCTTTCACGACACCGGATACGCTTACAACTCCCGGAAGCGGCGCCAAAAGCGGCACTCGCTGCGATACTCTCACATTGGAACTTCGCCGCGTAGCTTCGAGCATCAGTGCCCACTGGCCGAGTGCGCCGGGCTGAACCCGTTTAAAAATTCCTGCTCCTCCCCACCCGCTCAGGCCTTCCAACTGATTCCCCCCCTGCTCAAAACTTCCATTCTGGACCGCAAGTGAGAATGCTTGGATTTCTTCCGTGCTCAGGTAAAAAGCGATTCCCGAGATGACCACTATCGACAGAATGCACCTCCTTGGAAACTTCATGGGTGATTCTTTCCAGAGTCGGAACTCTCTAAATATTGAACGAGGGCGCCGCTCAGTCGGAGGCTCGATGAAGAAACGGCGGGCCGAGCGGGTTTTCGTTTCTCATACTCAAGGATGAGCGGCAAAATGTCTTTCGGTTCTTCCGCCAGCAAAAGGTAACCCCGCTCGGCCATCTTCATCGCCAACTCCACCTGATGATCATCCACATGTTCTCCGAATTGCTTTCGCCTTGGAATCATGATAGGAATTTTTCCGTGCTGCACGCACAAAAGAAGTGACCCCACTCCCGCGTGCATGACCACAATGCGCGCCTGGACAATCCGTTCGACAAGCTCCTTATAGGAAAGAAATGCCGTCCACTTGCAATAATGGGGAACCCACGAACTTTGACCCAACTGCACGAACACCGGCTCCTCCTTCAGCGATTCCTGGACGGAATCCGCCGCCCGGACAAGCCGGTCAAAAGGAAACCGTTCTGTTCCCACTGAAAAGAAAATCATAGGTCCCGCTTCTTCAAAACCGCGATGACCTGGCGTGCCTCTCGGTAAACCGTCACGCGGAATCCTGCACGTTCTGATTCCCTTACAATTTCTTCGCGCGTGAAGCGATGCTCGAAATTAAGCGCGCGGTTGAAACCATCTCCCAAAACGGGCGGGTTCGGGTTGCCGGAAATTCTCCCCATCCAGTGAGCCACCCTCGCCATCTTCCGACCCTCACCGTGAAACGGTTGAAAGGTCAGAATCACGCAACCATCGGAAGCCAGTTTGGGCCTGAGGTTCTCTAACGCTTTCATGCGGCGGGCCGAGGAGTAAATGTAGCCGTAAGTGAACCATGAAAAAACAAAGGCGTCGTAACCTTCTCCGGGAAACACAAAATCAGTGACGTCGCCACAGTAAACTTTTCCTTTTACGCGAGCCCGGGCCAGAAATTCTCGGGCGCCGGCGACGGCCCTCTCTGAAAAGTCCAAGCCCTCCACCTGATATCCCAAACGAGCAAACGCAATCATATCTCTCCCGGCACCGCAACCAATCACCCCGATGATTCCTCCGGGTTTTAAGTATTCTTGGATCGGTTCTTCCCAAGCCATGAATCCCGACAAGACAAGAGGCGCCTCCTGAAGAAGGTAAGATTTGTCTTCATCCCAGAAAATCTGGGTCCGCTTGACCCAATCCGTCGGATCACACGTGCCGGCGGCAAGCGCTGTAAAAAAGCTCTCGACCTTCGAAAACGAATTCGCAACACCCAAGAACATTTTCGTCACCAACCGTCTGAGTGCAGACGCCCGTTTTTCCATTCTTGACTTACTCATTGCAATCCGATTTCAAGTGCGCCTGCTTTAATTTCCGCAAGAGAATACGCAATACCGTTCTCAGATTCCACCCAAGGTCGCACCCAACGTTTCGCACCCCACTGAAGGCTCGGGGAATGCCGGTCTGTTTCTCGGCATAACCCAGCGAAGTAAGATATTTTCCAGCAATCCAGTTGAACCGTTCGTGCCTCTGGGAAGTCCAATGGTCCCAGCGGGACAAAGAGTTAAATGCGGGGGTCTTCTCCAGAGGATCCCAGTGAACTTCCTTTTTCTCTCCCCGAAAAAGCGAGGACCCCCTCACGGGCAATTTTTCCGCCGCGTCATAGTCGTAAGTCCGGGGGTTGAGTGCGAGAAACTCCAGAATACTCGTGAGTTCTTTTCTTGTTTCGCTAAGCAAGTCTTCATATTTGACGATCCGATAACTTTTGCCTGAATTTTTATATTTCTCGTCAAACTCAAGGATCGTGCGCGCGGCCGAAGCCCATCCTCGTGTCGCCTCCTCATAGCTCCATTTGAATCCCTTCACCCCGGATTCGACCACCGAACGCCCGTCACGAACGACAATCAAAAGAGCCGCGTCCGGAAAAACCTTGAAAAATAAATCCAGATTTTCCACCGACGGCGTCTTCGCGACGACGCGCTTCACCGACGGGACGAACGAGCCGAGAAAACCCGCCAATCCCTTTCCGAGCGATTCAAGCAACTGGGCTTTCAATTCGGGAGTCATGTTTTTAATGCCTTCCCAACTTTGGTAAACGCGGGAAGCGTACTTCACAAGCCACGGGGCGTAGCGGATAAAGTTATCCTCTAGAACGGGTCCGGAGGAGCTGCAGTCGGGGTGCAAGCAAAGCAAGTCGTGGAGGAAGTTGGTTCCGCTTCTCTGCATGATTCCCAGGATAAAGATAGGATTTTTCGAATCCGTTTTTTCCACTATTTTCCCTCCCTTCGCAAAGTTCCGGCCCAGAGAAGCTCAACTACGCTCCCCCGGTAAAGCGCCTTGGGATAACGCTCGGTCAGTTCCGGCCACTGGACAAAAATACGATCCGCGAAAGGGTAAACGAGCTTGCCGGTCAGCGATAAATCCCGAATGCGCGTCAAAAGTTCAAGATAGACCGTTCGAATTCCGAGAATCCGTCCTATCCAAAGGAAGGGCACGGCCACTCCCGCACCCGTCGAGAAAATCACATCCGGCCTTTCCCTGCGCAAAACCCGCCACGCCAATCCTAAATTCTTGATGAGATTTTTCACGTTCCGGTTCGTGGGATGATACGCCCAGATCACTCGCTCACCCTCCAAGAGGGTTTGCGCGTCTTCTTTTAAAAATGAAATCCAGAACCGTTCATATTTTTCCCACACTTCCTTCAAACCCACAAGCTCGATGAGATGCCCTCCGGAGGAAGCTACGAGGCAAAGTTTCATTGAGGCCTCCTGTTTAATTCACGGTAGAAGTCGTAAACAGGACTGAGAATTTTCTCGGCGGTGAAAGAAGAAACTTGTCTTTGGCATGCTTCAGAGTCCCGCGGTTGCTTGAATAGATCCTCAATGGCCCGGGAAAAAACTTCGGGGGTTCGTTCCTTCACAAGACGCCCGACGGCAGGACTCGCAATCAGACGTTTCGTCTCACCAACGTCTGTGCCCACAACCGGCAAACCACAGGAGAGCGCTTCGACTACCACCCGCGGCATTCCTTCAAAGGCCGAAGAAAGACATAGACAGTCCGCGGCATTCATCCACTTCGCAAGGTCTCTTTGGGATTGAGGGCCCAAGATTCGCACCCTTGACGCCAGCCCTTGATTCTGAATGCGGGTCCTTAAATTTTTCTCAAGTGCCCCGGCACCCATCAGGACTAAAACCGTTTGATTGAAATTTCCATTGAGATGCCTGAAGGCCTCCAGGAGAAGTAAAGGATCCTTTTGGCCCTCAAAACGCCCGGCAAACAAAAGCAACCGGTCGGCCGGATTGAATCCCTGTTCGTGAGCAAGCCTTTCCTTCCAAAGAAGCCGCTCCGGTTCCGGGAGGGCCGAAAACACATTCCCGTCCACCCAAGTGGGAAGAAAATAAATCCGTTCGGCGAGAGCGGGGTATTGGTTTTGGTAATGCGTTACGGCATCCTCTCGGACAATATAGATTCGCCGCATTCGGGAAATTAATTTCCTTTCGAGTGAGAAATAAAGGCCTGGGAAACGGGACCATGCGACTTCGGAAAGGGGGTTACGCAAATCGGCGGAGTGGGAATGAAGAAACAAAACTTTGGGATTGGACAGAGCTTGCAAAGCCAGGGCCGGCTCGATTCGATGAAATTCCAGGATTGCGTTTCGGAAGTCAATGGAATGCCGGCAATGCCAAAGCAAATGAGTGAAGCGAAGACTCAACGGAATCTTCCTCCGCCGGGTCGTATCGGAAACAAGGAGGGGGAAAAATCGATAGCTCCTGCCGTCTGATTCGAGCGTCTGCCAACGGCGCAGCGGAAATCTTTGGGGGTCGCCGGTCACACCGATAAGGGAAAGGTCGAACTCTGGCGGCGCGTATTGAATGAACGTGCGCAGGAAGGTGCCGATTCCGTCCACGTAGCGGACTGCGGGATCATGCTGATGAATCAGGACGATGCGCACGGCAACCCCTTTTGCTGAGTCAACAGCTTTTCGAAAAACGCCTCGGTCTGTTTTACCACTTGCTCCAACGTATAATGTTTTCTCACTTTCTGGCGACCCTCTTGTCCCATCCGCCCGGCCAGCGACCGGTCCTGAATCAATTGAAGAATCCGCCCGGCCATTGCTTCCCAATCTCCCGGCTCTACCAGGAAACCGCTCTTCCCTTCTTCCACGAGTTCTGCGAGACTCCCTACCCGCGTGGCGACAACGGGTTTCCCGGCTGCCATGCACTCCAATAGAGAGACCGACAAAGTCTCGACGACCGGACGCGAAGAAAGAACAGCGACATCCAAAGCGTCCAAGATCGGAGCAACGTCTTTCTGGACTCCCAGAAATCGGACCGCGCCCTCCAGAGCCAATTCTCGGGTCAATTTTTCGAGCTGGAGACGCTCGGGCCCGTCACCCACGATGAGAAACCGCGCGGAAGGAATCTGATCTAAAACCAATCGGGCCGCCTGCAAAAATACGTCGTGCGCCTTCTCGGGGCGAAGCATCGCCACGATTCCAATGACCGGTTGTTCCGCTGAAATTCCTTGCGACTGCCGGACTTCAGCGCCTCGGGAAGCCGAGGTAAATTTATCAACGTCAATCCCGTTGGGGATGATTTCAATCTTGTCGGGATCCATTCCCTCGCAGTCCACCAAATAGGATTTGTGGGATTCGCTCAAGGCGGTGATCCGGTGCACCCACGGAAACGTCAACTGATTTATCCACCGCCGGCGGTGGATTCGGTTCACCTTCCCCGTCGAATGAATCGAACTGACGAGGACAGAAACTCCGGCGAGTCTTCCCGAAAGCGTTCCCCAAAATTGTGTCAACGGCTGATTGATCATACAAAGCAAATCCACTCCTTCCCGGCGAAGCAGGCAGATTAAACGCGGACCGGCTCTCAAGTCCCACCGGCTGGACGCCAGATGGGAATAAACCGGAATTCCGGATTCAATCAGCTGCTCCCCGAGAATCCCGGGATCGTAAAGACACGCCACAATCGCGCGAAAGCGGCGCCGGTCCAAGCGGCGAATGACTTCCGTCCACATCCTCTCAGAACCTCCCACCCCCAGCCGTGTTTCCAAAAACAGAACTGTCATCATGAAGAAAATCGTGATTGATTTAACGCGCCCGTGAGGATTCGTTCCACGGCAAGCGCCGCGTGGCGCCAAGTGTATCGATCCAAAACGGTGCGCCGCGCCGCCTCTCCCAGTTTTTTTCGAAAGGCTGCATCCTCGATCAGCGTTCGGAGTCGCGACAGGGCCTCCTCGGGATTCTCGGGAGAATACAAAACGCCGTTGTGGCCGTCTTGAATCACTTCTTCGATTTGTCCTCTGCGGCTTGCAAAAACAGGTTTGCCGCAGGCAAGATATTCGAATAACTTCAAAGGCGAAAAGTAAAATTTTTCCTTCTCTTGGTCGTACGGCAAAAGGCAAATATCCGTCGCGGAAAGGTAACGAGGAATTCCGGAATGATCCGCCTGACCCGTAAAAAGGACGCGACGCGGATCCCATCCTCCCGAGCGGACAAAAGACTCGATCTGGCCGCGATGCGGGCCCTCGCCCACCAAAAGGAAACAAGTGTTTGGGTATTCGCTCAAGGCAAAGGTCATGAGAGATTTCAAGCTCTTCATCCCGTGCCACGCGGAAAAACTCCCGACAAAACCCAGAACCACGGGCTCGGGACATGGGAATTGTGACCGCACCGGCTGTCCGTCAATGGAAGGAGTGAACTTTTCAGGATTCACACCGTTGGGAATAACCTCGAGGCGTTCGCCGTGTACTCCCGCTGCCGGGCCCAAAAAATATCTTTTGAGTTCCTCCGATACGACCAGAACCCGGTCGGCGGCCCGGATAAATTGCCCTTCCACCCGCTCCGCCAGGCCCGGAACTCTCAAAAACTCGCGCAAATATTCCCGCTGCTCAAAGGCAGCCGGCGAATGGACCCACAGCACCAGAGGAATCCTGAACCGGCGGGCCACCCAGGCAGAAGAAATGTCATAAAGTTTGTATCGGGTCAAAATCGCTTCCGGCTGCTCGCGACTTACGATACGGGCCTCCGCCTGAAAATGCTTGAGATTTTTCCCGAGCGAGTTCATTTCATGAAAAAAACGGCTTAAGCCGCGTTTCAAAATCCGCCGCGAGGACCCCCCTCCCTCTGAAACCTCCTCCATGGGATGAACCGTCATCTCATGCCCCAGCTTCCGAAAGGCCTCGGCAAATTCCTTCACTTGAACCAAAGGGCCGAAGGATCCGTAAATATAATGAAAAAAGGTTATACGCATTGCGATGAACCTAAATTTCCCGTCAAGGGATTTTTCAAATGCCCTCCGTCAGGATTGATACACCGGAGAAAATCCTGCCTTGCTTCTTCATACGCGAGTGAGGCAAAAAATTTTCCAAACGGATACCGCTTTCGGTAATAGACCGACGCAAAATAATTTATTGCCCGCCGAGGGTGAAGGAATGCCCTCCACGCCCTGGAAAATTTCGAGCGTCCCTTGTTTTGTTTCGATAGAGAATTTATCCGCTCCAAATTTTCCAGCGCCGCTCGCTCACTAACGACCGCCGGCCTCATTCCTGTTTCGAGGGACTCTTTAATAACGCTGCCTATTTTTGCCGCGAGCTCTTGATCAAAGAATCTCTCAATCTCTGACGGGCCGAAACCCCTCCACTCCAAAGTATTGGCGAGGACACCGCCGCAATTACACATGAAGTCCGGGAGATACCAGATGCCTCGCTTTTGCAATCGTTCCTGAATCGGCGTCGCGGCAGGAATATTTGCGCCCGGAACGACCGCCTTGGCTTGAATTTGATTTACGTTGGATTCGTTAATCACCCAAGGTCCGGCACAGGGAATCAGGAGGTCAAGCGGAAGGGTGTAAAGCGATTCCAGCGCCAGACGTTCCGCTCCTTCGTAACGATCCGTCCAGGAGGAACCGCAAGACTCACGCAACGAAAGGAGCCTTTTGACGTCGAGACCCTGAGGATGGTAAAGCCCTCCATGCCGGGTTGAAATGGCAACGACCCGTGCCCCTCGCTGGTCGAGTAAAGCGCCGACGGCCCCTCCCACTTTTCCGAAACCAGCAATTGCCACACGACAATCCTTAACGGGAATTCCGAGATGAGGTAATAGTTCAAGCGCCGCCCGAACCACTCCGCAGGCCGTATAATAACCTGCCTGCTCTCCATGAAGCCGGTCTTTAGGAAAAATGCCCGCTCCCTCCAAGACGCTCAGAGCGTCCGAATGGTCGGTTCCAAGGTCCGCCCCAGGAATATAAGCTTTGGTCCGCAACAAGGGAGCGAGTTGTTTTCCAAAAGCCAGAAGCCTCGCGCGCCTTTCATTGGGCGGCAGATCAAAAGGTGCTACGATTCCCGCTTTGGCTCCCCCAAGACGAATATGGGTAAAACCAAATTTTAAACTCATATCGTAAGCCAACGCGCGGGTCTCCTCGGCCGACACCTGAGGGCCCCACCGAATCCCGCCGCAAGATTTTCCGTCAATGAACCGGTCGATTGCCAGATACCCCAAAAGACCAAAAGCCGGGTCCCTCACTTCACGGAAAAGCAAAGGAACCGGATGCAGAACTTTCATGGGTTTAGACATGAGACACAAAGTAGCGGAGCTTTCCGGAAGGCTCGCGCAGGATATCGGATACGCGCTCCATCTCAACGTCAAAACCTTCACCGAGGTAGTGGTGCACCAATTTGACAAAGCGCTCCTGAATGATTTTCATTTGCGATTCATCCGCCACCACTTGAATCCGGAATCGAGTCGGCGTCTCCTGCACTACCCGAAACTGCTTCACCAAATGAGAAAGCGGCTGAAAGAACGGATTGTTGTGCGGAGGGGTGAAGATCTCGGGATGCACAATCTCCCCGTTGGGAAGACGGATCATGTCGACTTCCCGTCCCACGGTGAGGTGCATTAAAGAAAGACCGCGTCCGCAGGGACACTGCCCTTCCAAGGGACTTCCCATATCGCCCGTTCGATACCGGATCAGCGGCATGACTTCATTATAGAGGTCAGTGACCACCACCTCGCCAAGTTGGCCGGGTTCAACCGGCAAGCCGTTTTTCAAAAACTCGACTCTGAGCGCATCATCGCTCATGTGCATATTACCCTCAGGACATTCAAAGGCGATGACCTGCGCCTCCGCGCAGCCATATTCATCGATTGCCGGACATCCGAAGATCTGGCGGAGATATTTCCCTTGCGCCTCGGTTAAGATTTCCGCCGTGGAAATAATCCCTTTCAATCCCAATGATCTCGGAGCCAGACCCCGGCCAACGCATAACTGTGCGAACTGCATAAAACCTGAAGGATAACCGTAGAGGTAGGCGGGTTTCCACCGGAGAAGTTTTCTGAAATAAATCTCGACCGAACTCTGCGAAAGATCCAGGAGTCTGAGGACGCGTTTGTTGTAAAGCCACAGATCCCTCAGGACTTTGCGGGACCCGAGGATCTCGTCATCTCCCCAAAGCCAGACATGAGGGTCGCCGATTCGAAAACTCCACCACTCGCGGGAGCGGAATTTTACCGCGTGATGAAGATCGGTCGCCTCTTGATCCACATTCCATTTCACAGGAAAACCCGTGGATCCGCTGGTTTCCACTTTAATAAAGGAACGCGTTCGGTCGGTGGCATGCAGACGGTCAAACTCTTTGCGGACCGTGTCCTTGGACAAGAGGGGGATTTTTCTCCAATCGGAATCCGAAACACTCAACTTTTCAATCTCAATTCCCTGCGCTCGGAAGAGATCTTGATAGTAAGGAACATTCTGAGAAGCGTGCCTTAAGAGTCCTCTGAGCTTTTGTTCCTGCCAGTCCCGCAATTTTCCCGGTGACCACCACTGGCTCTCCTGCAGACGTCCGAGCCAGTGAAGGGTCCGACGTTTCGTCTTAAGCAGGTGAAGCGGAAAGGTGCCGTATCGAACAACCCAGGGGATCATTTTCCGTAGGCCTCCCCTTTCGAAAAAAATGCGCCTCTCACCAGTTTCCATTCCTCGCGACCCAGATCTCCCAAGAAGAATAAAACAGCCGCGTAAAGGACAACGGCCCCAAAGATTCTGAACGCGATGGCGAGCGGTTGTGCCGCGATTAAGAAAAAAACCATGGTCGATACCGCGGCGAAGGGCTTCAACACGGGACTCAACAGTCCGGTAGAGGGTAAAACTTTTCTCAGCCAATAAATCTGCATCGCAAAAACGACCATCTCGGAGAGCACCGTTGTGGTTGCCGCGCCCACATGACCCCACCGGGGAATGGCCAAGAGGTTGGTTAAAATATTAAAGACCATCCCGAAGGCAAGCGTCCAACTGGCTTCCTTTTCTCTCTTGAGCGCATAGAGCGCCACGGTGAAGACGTTATTGATAAACGAAAAGACCATGGTCCAGATCACGATACGAAGCGCGGGGATCGCCGAAAGGTAGGCCGGGCCGTAGATCCAGCGGATCAAGGTGTCGGCGAAAATCGAGATGAGAGCGGAAGCGGGCAGCGAAATCATCCATAGGTACTTACAGCTTCGCCGGATGGTTTCTCTCAGCCGTGCCGGAGATTCGGTGGAGAACTTTGACATTGCAGGGAGGGTTGCATCCCTCACGCTGGCAGGGATGAACACAAAACCTTGACGGAATTTTTGAGCCGCCGCGTACCAGCCTGTCATCTGGTCTCCTTTCATAAGAGACAACATCACGAGATCGATCTTAATGTAGATCATCACAAAGGCCCCGAAGAGAGCAAAGGGAAACGAGGCGCGTAACATTTTCAAGGCCTCTTTCAGATCGAACTGCCAGACAATCCGGTGTAAACGGGAATGGACCAGCCAGAGAGAACCGGCAACCACCCCGAGAGAAATGAATACTCGCGCCAGGAGAATCTGCACCAGATCCCCTTTGAACCAGACCACTCCCAATGCGGCCACCATCCACCCCATCCGCAAGGCCAGAGTCAAGACTGCTACCGTCCCCATTTGCTGAAATGATTTAAAAAAGGAGGAGCTGAAATCCAAACAGTTCTCTACAATCATCAATAATCCGGCCACGAAGACCACGGTCCATTTTTGAGCGGGAAACTTGAGAAGACTGCCGGCCCAGCCAAGGGTTGCCAGGGCCGCGACGGAAAGCAGAATCTGGACCGCCAGACCATGGGAGAGGTAACGGCCGAGCGCTTTCGGGTCGCCCGCCACATCCCGTGTAATCAAGGTGCTCATCCCCAGACTCGCCAAGATCTCAAAAAGGGATGCGAAGGCAATGGCGAAGGCCAGGAGACCGAATCCTTGAGGCGAAAGGTAACGCGCAAGGACGATCGCTACAACCACCTCCAGGGACTTGACGCCCAGCTCCATTCCCATGATGATGCCTGTGTTCTTAACGAGCCGGATCTTCTCGCTCATTTCTCTCCTCTTCCTCCTCTCCCAGAAAATGACGAACTTCCCCAGAGTCCCGCCATGAGAGCAAACGAGTAGCTTGAAGTAAAATATTGCGGCTCAACCAAGCGGTGGATGAGACATCCCGTGTAACCGCCCAGAAGGCCCAGTGAGAAGAACGCGGTAATCCCTTGAGTTTTTTTGAAGCTCAGCCACCCCCCTTTCCAAACGGAGGCGAGCAGCCAGATTAAAATGACAAGACCCGGGAAGCCGATCTCTGCGGCCGTCAATAGATACATGTTATGAACCGGATAACCTGAATTGAGAGTGATCTTTTCGGGAGTGTCGTCGTAATTTTCCATCACCATCGCGTAGTTATTCAATCCCACCCCCCGAACCGCGTGCGTACGAATGACATTCCGCGCCACTTGCATCATCGGAATCCGCGAGTAACCCCGGCCGTAATCTTCTTCAAAAACCCGTTTGCCAATCAAGTAGGTGAAGGGAAGAAGAATGGACAGAACGAGGAATCCAAATCCGACGAAGGCTGCCGAGACCCGCAGAAGTTTTCGCTGCTTCCAACTCCCAAACATAAAGATGAGCGGGAGCATCAAAAAAAAACTGACCCACCCGCCGCGGGAAAAGGTCAAGACAAGGGTCCCAATCCCGAGGGCAAGGGTCGTCAGCGAAAAAATACTGAGCCAGCGCTTCCGGCCCGAAAGCCACAGGCTTAACGCCACGGGGAGGGTGGAGATGAGAAAGAAAGCAAGCTTGTTGGGATGTCCCAAGGTCCCTCCAATCCGGGCGAGGTTCCCCATTCCTGTTTTTTGAACCAAGAAGCTGTCATAGCCCATTCCGATGGACTCGACACCGAAAGTCGTACCCTGAAAATACTGGGCAAAGCTCACAAGGCTCTGAATGAGAATGCTCAGGCAAATGCAAATGCCGAGACCGGTGATTTTCTTTTCCTCGTAGACTTGGTTTGACAGATAAAAAAAGGCGAGCCAGACTTTCATGAGCCGCACGAGTTCAAACAGGGAAAGATTTGCATCGACCGCCCAGGCGCTGGAAAGGGCGCCCCACAGAAAAAAAATTCCGAACGGAAGGCTGAATGAAGGGATGAACCGCAGGCGTCTTTCCGTCATCTTCACACTCAACAGCCGCACCACCCAGGCCACATACAGACCCGCCAATGCGACATCGCAAGCAGAGATACTAATGCCTTTGGCCTCGGCTGTGATGGGTGCGTAAGTTAAATAAACGTCTACTCTGATGGGAAGAAAAAAGACGAAGAGCAACAAGCAAAAATACTCAAGGTCCCCGTTCATAACGCCAACCCAAACCAGTAAGAGCCCAAACAAGGCGCTTACCAACCATTTTCCTTCCAGCATATTCGTCAAAATCATAAGGCCGATTCCTAGCGCGGAGGCGATCAGGACAATCGGGAGAAACACGGATACGTTTTCTTTGCGCAGGGGAAAGATCCGATCAAATATCATTGAAAGGCTCCCAATCGATCAGCACTTTCCCAATTTTTAGATTGCGGTCCTCGCCGGTTGAACGATCGTAAAAGTCATTCACAAACCGAAACCCTGCCAAGGACTCGCCCGGTTTCACTTTGATGACCGCCTTGTAAGAGACTTCGGCTTCCCTTTTTACTTCGCCTCTTAACACGGGCCGGCGTTGCCAAGTAAAAATAAAGACAGAACCGTGACCTTTTGCTTGACCGCCGCGGAGGAAGAAACGGACATGAACTCTCCCCGCAGGAACCAAAATTCGTTGTTCGATTTCTCCATTCGTTGCCAGCTTCCACCCCTCGGGACTCGCATGACCGTCCCGGTAGGAACCTTTTTTCGGATTCCAGACGAGCCGGGAGGAATCTTTTGAATCGGTTTGAACAAAAACGGGCGGTTGGTTCAGGGAAAGGAGTTCATGGATGGATTTTTGATAACGGCCGGGATCGTGAATTGTCCTGGCTAACTCAATCTCAAGCTGACGGGCCCAAAAACAATGAGGATCCAGTTTCAGACTTTCCGCAAGGAGAACCTGGGCCTCTGGAATGCGAACCTTCCTGAGACTTTGTTCGGCCTGTGCGGCAAACCATTTCGCACGAAGCCCCGAGGATTTCACCGACTCGATCCGAGACCCGGCCTCCGTTAGATTTCCGCGACGAAACGAAATAACGGCCAATCCAAGCTGAGCGCCTTCGTTCGTAGGATCGAACGCTTCGGCGATTTTAAAATAGGTTTCCGCAAGCGCGTCGTGTCCAAGAAACAGGCTTGATTCCCCTTGCTCTACAAAATAATCCGGTTCATCCAGGGGCCCGAAGACCGGCATGAAAAAATGATATGGCTTTGCGAGCTGGGCGGCCCGGAGAAAATTCGCCGACGCTTCGCGGGCGTCCCCCTGAATGACTTTGAGTTCCGCAAAATGCTTCCGGTAGAGTGGATTCTGCGGATCAAGAGTCACCGCGGTCCGAAGCCATTCGTCCGCCCTAGAGATTTTTCCTTGAGCTTGCAGAATCAGGCCCAACCCGTCGGCGCTTGGGCCGTCGAAGGGAAACCGTTTCAAGACTTCCTCGTAGGCCCGCGCCGCTTCCTTAAGATCCTGTTGTCTCTTGTGGCCCTGACTCTCGCCAGCCGCCTGATTTCGTTGGAACGCCAGATTGCGCCAGTATTCTATCCGTCGAGGGTTCCATTCCGTCGCCCGCTGATAGAGCGCCGCGGCTTCCTCAGGTTTTCCCAGTTTGCCTTGCCGGTTTGCTTCACTAGCCCACAAGTCGGCCACAATCCCGCGGGCTAGAATACCGCCCGCTCCCAGAAGAAGGGTGACGACAAGAACCTGCGTCCACCCAAGCCAGGGCTTCGCCAAACTGAACTCCAACCGGATCTCCTGCAGGGGGTGTGGATCTTTCGAATAAACCATTCCGTCGATGAGACCGGCGACGGCGAACGAATGGAAGGCAACTGCCGGAATGTGCCAGGGAAAATCCACCATGGCATGAAAAGAAACGCTGGCCAAGCCGATAAGCCCCGCCAGTCCCAAGGCCCACTTCCAGCCTGTTGCGGTTGAGCGAATGAGAGAAAATGTCCTCGCGACAAAAAAGAAACCGAGGGTAAGAAAAAGCGCGAGTCCAATCCCTCCCAGTTCAGCGATTCCCTGAAAGTATTCGTTGTGCGCGTAATTGATGAGCGGGTAGAGGCCAGGAGGTCGATATTTCGGGAAAGAGTAAACGAAGCTGCCGAATCCGTTTCCAAGCAAGGGGTGATCCTTCAGAAGATTCCAGCTCCCCCGCCAGATATCGAGACGCATTTGCGCGCTGGAGTCGTTTGAAAGAGCGGGCAAACTCCTTAACCGTTCCGCCATAGGTGATTGAAAGACTAAAAATCCAATGCCTGCTAAGCCCGCCAGGGCGCACAAAATTTTTTTCCCGTTCCACAAAGATTCCCTTCTACCGGCCCAGAGAATGCCAAATCCCATTCCGACCGCAAGCAACATGCCGATCCACGCGCCCCGTGACTGACTGACAAGAAGCCCCGAGGCAATGAGCGCCGCACTCCCGGCTCCAAGGAGCCTCAGAAGGATCGACGGAGCCGCCACGGATAAAGCCACACTCACCGGGAGCATTACTTCCAAGTAGGCAGCGAAGTGATTGTGGTTGATGAACGTGGCCGCTACAAACTGACGCGGGTGCCACCAACGGTGGGGAAGAATCTCGGAAAGTTGTAGGAGGCCGATCAGGGAAATGCCCGCGGCAGCCAAACTGAGAACCAGAGCCAACTCAATGGATCGGCCACGAAATGAAAGGCCGCGCGCGAGAAAAAACGTACCGAAACAAGCCAGAAGGGTCAGGAAGGAATCGACCGCGTCCGGAGGCGAGAAGGAACGGAATAAACTACTCAGAATCCAAAGGCCGGCGGCGAGAAAGAAAAAATCTTCTCTGCGGTATCGAACCGTGAGGGCGCCGCAACACAATCCGTGGAGGAAACTCTGGGCAAAAAGGAAAGCGACCGTGCCCGCCGCCACGAGCTGACACCCGGCCGAACGCCCGCCCCTCCAGTACGGAAGTAATGCGAGCAACACGACAAGCCCCCAAAATGAAACGTCGCTTTCATCGGCTTTTCGTATCCCCATCAAATTGATTCAGCCCATTACTCCTTTTCATGAACCGTCGGACGGCGATTTTCGTTTTTCTTCTTCGACGCACTCTTGATGTGAGAAGCTGGGGCTTTACCGTTATTCCCTTCTGAAAAACCTTTTCCATAACCACCGTACCCGTACCCGTAGGAAGAGTATCCATAGTAAGTCGACGAGGCCCGCCCGGGGACATTATTTAAGATCACGCCCAACAACTTCGTCTGCGCCTTCCTGCAAACGTCATTTAATCGGTCAAGTGCCTGGCGGGGTGTTTTCCAGCTTTGCGCTACCGCGATGACGGCCCCTGTCATCCCTGCAAGGATGGCGGCATCCGCCACGGGGATCACGGGCGGACTGTCCAATAAAACCCGTTCAAACTTTTCGCAAGCTTTTTTTAGAAATGCACTCATGAGAGGCGCAGCGAGGAGTTCAGCCGGATTGGGGGGACAGGCGCCGCTGGTTACGACCCACAGTCCTGGTACCTCCGTTGGCCGAGTCACATTTTCAAAGGTGGCCCTCCCCACCAAAAATTCGCTGAGGCCGGGGCTTTGCTCCAGTTGGAAGGCTTCATGAAGACGGGGCCGACGCAAGTCCGCATCAACCAACAACACCTTCAAACCCAGCTGGGTCAGCGAGATTGCGAGGTTCGAGGAAGTTGTCGTTTTTCCTTCTCCAGTCCCCGGGCTTGTCATCACCACCGCCTGCGCTTTTTCCTGTGGAGCGGAATAGAGCAGGCTGGTGCGAAGCGTTCGGTAGGCCTCGGCGGCTTGAGAGTGGGGCTGGATCATGCTGTATTGATAACGCTCCCGTAAACTAATTCCCGATTGTTCAGAGAGCCCTTCGATCTGGGGAACATAGCCTAACAAAGTAAACCGCCCGTCTTGCTCGATATCCTCCGGGTTTTTGAGGGAACTGTCTAAAAGATCTTGCGCGATCGCCATCGCCGAGCTGCCCAAGAGTCCCAGAATCAAAGCGAGCACGAGATTGAGTTTCACGTTCGGGCGGGCCAGTTTTTTGGGTACCTCTGAAAAATCGATCACACGGATGTTATTGGGCTTGAGCCCTCCAACCAGGGAACTTTCATGGATTCTTTCGACCAATGTCTTGGTGCTTGCCTTTGAGGCCAAATCGTTACCTTCGGCCAGATGTCGTTCATAATGAAGCTGGCGTTTGGTTTCTTCTTCCAGGGCCTGCGCCAATTGACTCATCTGCTGCCTCAACCGGACCATCGCAGGAAAACGGGTCTTGTAGCGTTTGGAAAGCTCGGCTTCCTTAGATTGGAGTTTGAGGTATTCATTTTTCATCAAAGTGAGCGATTCATCCGCCGTCGTCTTGTCCAGGTTCTCCTCCACAAAAATCATGGCGAACTCATTGGCAATTCGTGCAGCCTGTTCGGGGTTGGGATCCAACACATTGATTTTCGCAAGGCGCGTCAACTTAACGGGCTTCACCTTAATTTGTTTGAGCAGGACTTCGAGGGGATCTTTGGCGCGCTTGTACCGCTTGTGTTCGCCGAGTCTGAGATTCTCAAACACACGCTTCGCCACGGCCCGGCTCGTGATAATCTCCACTTGCGTCTGATAATAGTCCGCGTACGCAAGATAATTGTTTTCTCCCACGGTCGCCTCATCCCTGGAGGTCGAAACAGAAAGAAGGTTGGGGGTTTCCATATCAATCAAGACGGTGGCCGAGCCCCGGTATAACCGCTTCTGAAGCGCGGTTCCCACCACCACCACAAAAAACGTCACGCCTGTAAAAATAAGAATCGTATGCATACGCGTACGCAGCACGCGCAGAAATTGCTCCCATTGCATGGGAAGGTTAAGACTCTCAAGTTCGCTCATAATCTAAAAGAAGCTCTCCGGGACAAAGACAACGTCGTTGGGCCGCACTTCCTCATCTTTCGATTTGTCCCCTTTCTTAATGATGTCATTGGCTCTAATGTGAAGGGTTGTTTCTTTTCCGTTTTCAATGCGAATGATGCGAGTTCCATTGATAGCGGCCTCCTTGCTAAAGCCACCCGCCATCGTAATCGCCTCCATGACAGTCATTGTCTTCCCGGCTGGAAGCGGATAAGATCCGGGTTTGGTCACGGCCCCCGTCACAAAGACGTCGCGGGCATGATAGCTTTCGATGAACACTTGAACCTGCGGATTGACAAGATAGTCAGAGGCCAAGAGCTCGGTGAGTTTTTCCTGCAGCTCCATTACGGAAAGACCTACGACTTTGAGCCGCCCTAAGAGCGGAAAAATAATTTCGCCGCTTGTGGCGACACGGACTTTTGTCGTTAAATCCGGTTCCTCATAAACCGTGATTTGGAGGATATCCTCAGGCTGGATCTTGTATTCTTCAATTGCGGCCGCCTGTGAAACGCTTGCCGCCCCTTGCTCTCCGCGGGTAGGGACATTTTCTCCAGCGAACGCCGGAACAAGCGAACCGTCTCCGGGATGAATTCTAGATTCCGATGTCTCCGAAGGAGCTAGAACGGATGCGTGTGCGGCGGAGGCGGTCTTTTGACCACCGAGACTGACTCGTTGCACCGAATCGGCCCACCCACTGGTCGCGGCCGCCTCGCTGATACAACCAGCAATAATCCAAAATGAAATCGCACGCCACACCATCTCTTGTTTATGATTATCCTCCTTATCCTAAAATACTAATATGCGAGAGTGACGTCGAAAGTGATTCGATTGTTTTTAAAATCAAGCGAATCCAAATTCGAGTCACGATGCCGGTAGAGATAGGTAATGCCGGTCCCGAGCCACTGCTTGATTTCGTATCGGAGCGAAACTCCTCCAAGCCAGAAATTGTCTTCTCGTCGCTTGGTGCTTCCGCCAAGGGTCGCCACTTCGGGATAGTCATTAAATTGCCAGCCAAACTCGGGAGTCAAAATCCACTTCCTGAGAAACCGCTTGGCGTAGCTTGCGGAGATTTTGTCCTGCCGATACCAACCGTTGTCACTGAACGTGGAAAGTCTTACGGTGCGGATGTAAGCAAGACGGGCCGTGTCATCATCGGTGATTCGATAAGTCAGATCGACATTGGCCACCAATCCTTCATAATCGGTTTGCTGACCCGTGTTTGGGACGTCGCCCAACTGGCGTCCCTGAAAACCGATTTTGGCCGTTGTCGTCAGTTTTTCAATGGGGTCTCCGCGAAAACCTGTAAAGATTTGCCAGTAACCCTGGTTGGCATTGCCCGTGTTCCGGTAGGTGACTTTGCCGAGATCTAATTCAAGCAAGAAAAGTGTCTTGGGCAAAACTTTGTAGCCACCCAGCATTGCCAGTACGTCTTCTCCAAGATCGTCAACGTCCAATACCTCTCTCCGGTGATCCAACGTGTTGTGCCGCCACCCGATCTCTCCTGCCCATTTCGGCCGGTCGTAGCGCGCTGTAATTTCCACGGTGTTCGTCAACAGGGTATCACGCACCGACGTTTCGCTGAAGGCCCGGTTGGTTGCCTTTTCAAAGACATCTTGAAATTTGAGCTTCAAATCGTTGAAATTGAGCTCCAGAACCCCGTTGGCCAGATGGTTAATCGCATCCTCCTCGTCTTCCTTTGCAAAGTTGACGATCTCCATTCCATAACCGCCGGCCAATCGGTGTTTCCCCATTTCCATTTCGAATCCGATTCCGGGGGTTTGAGTAAAGATCACGTCTTCTTTTTCGTCCTTATTCGACAGCAGGATATTGTCGTCGTATTCAATCGATGTGATGAAGAACGGATGCAGTTTCACGGCCCCGAATTTGATCTCCTGGTCCGGGAGAAGCGGCGGGAGCGATCTTTCGATCCGCCGAGGAAAATCCGGAAGTCCGATCTGCAGTTCATCTTTAGCAGCTGCCCAGACCTCACGGACCTGCCCCAGGAAACAGAACCCAATTCCCAAGAAAAGAAATCCTGTAAATACAACGATTGCTTTTCGTCTCGTCTTTGTCATCGCCTCCCCCATTTCTTGTTTTTCTTATATCTCGTCTTGCATAACTTAAACTGATAAAAAAACTAGTACCTTGTCATTTTAATTTTTAGGGGAACAAGTACTGTGCTGGATTGAAATTGGAACTCCCAATTTCAATCCTGACTACGCACTAGCCGGTTTAAGCACTTGCGGGCTCTGATTGCGTTTCGGTGACAGGAGCGTCATTCGTTGGCCCCGGACCTCCCGGAACGAAGGTTGCAGGACCTGGACCGAAGATCACGGTATCCCCTTCATTTAAAGTCTTCACGTCACCGTCGGGACCCTTCACGTCAAAGCTTCCAGAGATGCTCGTCACTTTAACGACCCCCGACGCCGGGTTATAGTCAATTGCGGCTTCTTCGCCGTTCCCGAGAAGAGCCGTAAAGTTATTCTCTCCCCTGTGAATCAGTTCCACCGCGCCGCTATCGCTTGTTATGGAAACGGTGCCGTCCGGATTAATGGTAATGAACAGCGTAGTCCCCCGGACTGCCGCCACGACGGCTGGCGTTTCAATCTCGAACTTCGAACCACCCTTCAAAGGGGTGACATCTGCCCGAAGTTTGCCTTTCATGATCGCGAGGACTGATTCAAGCTCTTCCGACGCGGAATTTTTTGTCAACGTTTGGATAGAAAATTCGGAATCGGCGAAGAGCTGAATTTTGCTTTCGTCATCAAACATCAGCACCGCTTCGCTGTTTTCACCTGTCCGGACTTTGTCTCCGCCCCCGAGTTTTTGCCCGGCACTGGCGGCCTGCCACGTTGCCTCCCCTGATTTTAACCACTCCACCTGACCTGCAGCGCTCGAAACTTCCGCCTGGCGAGGCACCGAAGCTGCCCAAGCCGAACTGATACTCAACGCCATTCCGACTACCCACAATCCCCCTGCAATGATCCACTTCCTTTGCATTGTCACTTCCTCCTTGTTGATTTCTTAGTTGAAGTTGATTCGAAACTTCTTTTGATTCAAAAGCAACTTAGTCACGCAGATGTTCATCCACGTGGATGGCCAGCATTTCTTCAATCTTGCGAGGCGGCCGAATTTTAAAATAATGATCAATGATACAGTGCGCCATCTCGTGCGCTAACACTCCTTCGGAAAGATCCTTTACCGCTACAAACACCGTGTTATCGTCAAAATCATAAAATGCGATGGCTTCCGTTCCGAATCCGTAGCGACTGGCATGTATCCCCTGAATGTCACTGCGCTCCTTGCCAATCCGAACCGTCGTATGAATGCCTGGCGGGTACATATCCAAGATTTCCTGGGCCCGTTGGAATAGCGTATCGAATTTGGCCGCGACTTTTGTTTCCTCAGCTTCACTCTTTGCTATCTTCACCTGCGGCCTTACTCTCCAGGTGCTAACCCGTTTACTGACCTGCCGGGCCTCGACCTCCGGGTGGAGCCATATTGTACAATACCGTGAGTCAATTCGTCTCCAATTTTTTTTGTCGGGGAATTCGTCAGCCCAAACCCCACTTCCGGCTAAAAACCAAACGGCCAGAACCAGGCATCCTATCCGCCTCATTCCTCATACCCGAAAATGACTGATCGCTTCGTCGAGTTGCTTCTGCGCAGCCTGCAAGGCCTGCAAAAGATCTTTGGGAATTCCCGACACCTGACTGGCCCGTTGAAGAAGTTCACGGAGTTTGTCATTTTGTCTCTTGATTTGGACTGCCCAACTCCTGAGATCCCGGACCATTCCATCCATTGTTTGGGCAAAGTCCTGCAGCTCGTCGTCGGAACGGAGTCGGATGGATAGTTTAAGATCCCCCCCACCAATTGCCTCGGCGCTTTTTTCCAATCGGTAAAGGGGCCCGGCAATCTTATGAGAAAAAAGAAGGAGCCTCAGCCCCGTCATAAAAGAAACCACCGCGGTGATCACCAGCGCAATGACAAGGAGCGCAGGCAGGAGAAAATCGCCCGTGCTCATCACACGCAATTTTGAATTGATAAAAGCTGTCGTGAGCGTTTGCTGGGAATAAAGGTAAACAGAAATACTGAAAGCGATTAAACCTAAAATAATCAATGAAAGAAATTGAAGAATAAACCTGCGCTGGAAAAGCGGCTTAATATATTTCCTGCGCCGTCTCTCCTGGCTGTATTTCTCCGATTCTTTTTTTTCGTCTGCCATTATTTCAACCCCGCCAGAGACTCCTCGTCCGTGACAATCTTCGCTTCCCTTCTCAATTCACTCACCCAAAGTTCCATTGCTTCGGTTTCTTTATTCTGACGAATCTCCCGGCGAATCTCTCCTCTCAATTCAGATAAAGGCTCGAGCGGCTTTCCTGCGTTTTCCTCCGTCATTTTTTTGTAGGCGGCTTCGATCTCGGGTTCGTAGACGTGAATCCGTCCCCCAATCTCCTCCGTCTTGCGGTCCAGAAGCGTCTTAATGAGCGCCTCTTTCCAAAATCGTTCAATGGTCTTCATGAAATCCGGATTGCGGTCCAGGCCAAGCCGCTGAGCTTCCTGCACTAAAAGTTCCCGCTCAATCACGCGGCTGAGCCACTCCGGCTCTTGCGATTTTGTTTCTTGAAAGGGATGACCGGAGAGCAAACTGCTTTGATATTCTTTTTTCAGTTCTTCTTGAGTCAGTTGGAGTTTATTGACGACGAGCGCCGGCTTTTTACCTCCTGCACCGGCATCTTTGGAACCGCAGCCGGCCAGTTGCAAAAACAAGACACACCATCCCAAGAGAAGGAGTTTTTCTTTCACGTTGCTTCGCCTTTATCTATCGGCAAATACACAGGCAATCCTCACTGGGCCGGTTGACTCTTTTTCTTGATGAGAAGATTGTAACGGACACAGATCTTGATGAGGACGTCGATGAGCTCTTCGATTTTTGCAGGTTGGTCAATCAGTTTGTAACCCGCGCGCCGGGCCTGGGAACGCTCGGCGGGAGAATCGGCGCCCGTAAAGACAATAAAATCTTTGGGGCAATAGGCGACGCCCTTTTTGAATTTTTCAATGAGCTGATCTCCCCACATGTTGGGCATTTTGATATTTACAATCGCCACATCGGGTTTGAATTCGTCGGCCAAAAACAAGGCCTCGTCACCCGTGGCCGCTGTCCTTACCTCGAATTTCACGTCTTTGACATCCTCGGTGAGGGCGAGCGTTAAATGTTCACAGACCTCAGGCTCGTCATCGACAATCAAAATTTTTGCGGTGGGGATAAAACCCTCGGGCACCCGGACCTCTTTTTTCTCTTCCACCTGTTCGCCAAGGACATGAGTGATTTTATTATAAAGCTCTTCGATGCTGTAAGGCTTGGTGATGTACGCGTCGATCCCCAAGGCCTCGCACTCTTTTCGTTTATCGGAAAGCGCGGTGAGGATGATGACAGGAAGATTGGGGAGGTGCTTCCGGATAGACTTTAAAACCTCGATCCCGTTCATCCCGGGCATCCGAAGATCGAGCAAGACCAAATCAATACGGGTAGGAAGTTCTTGGATATATTTTAAAGCTTCAAGCCCACTGCCTGCCGTCAACGTGACATAGCCCTGCGGCTGGCAAATTTTACTGATAAAAAAAACGACATCGGGTTCATCATCAACAATAAGAATCGTTCCTTTGTTGCTGCTTTCTGTCACTTCATTCTCCTTGCTTCACCATGATAAGCTGCATGATTTTTCCAATGACTTGCTCGAGATCGATGGGTTTTTCAAAGTAAGCATCCACCCCGATCTGGTTTTCAATGCGGTCCTTGGTAATGCCATCATCCCAAGCAGTGACTACGACAAATTTCGTCTCGGGTAAAATAACCTTTAATTCTTTGAGGGCTTCTTCCCCGCTAAATCCGGGCATCCTTAGATCAAGGATAACGACATTTGGTTTTTCTCTTTTAGCGATTTCTACACCTTCCCGGCCCCGCATAGCCGAGAGAAATTGAATCTGAGGAAAATTTTTGAAAACTTCCTCAAAAAACAGGATCAAATCTGCCTCGTCTTCAATCATTAAGACTTTGCTCATACCTTAACTCCTTCTGCGGCGGCTTTCAAAAAGATGTGAAAAGTGGTTCCCTTGCCTTCGATACTTTCGACCTTGATCCGCCCGCCAAATTTTTTAATAAATTCGCGGACGAGAAAAAGACCAAGTCCCGTTCCTTTGATGGCATTTGCATCGGGGTTGCGGGAAACGTCTTTCGTCGTAAAAAAAGGGTCGAAGATTTTATCCAGATGCTCTTTCGGAATCCCTCCCCCTGTATCCGTAATGGAAAGTTGGATTTGACCATTGATGGCAACGCCTTCCACTTTGATTTGACCGTTTTCTTTGATCGCATGGCGCGCATTGACCAGAAGGTTCAGAAAAATTTCTTCCATCTGTACCCGGTCTGCTACGGCCAGCGGAAGTTCTGCTGCGAGGTGATTTTCTACAATAATATTGTAGTGTTCAAAATCTTGATGAAGAAGCGAAAGTGCAGATTTCAAACACTCGGCAAGATTGATGGCCTCAATCTTGATCTCCTTAGGTTTTTTGGCAAAACTTGAAAGCCGGTCAATGACTCCGACCGCCCGGCCAACATTGGCGAGAATACGCTCGATCACGTCCATGACGATGGCTTCATATTGGGTCTTGTCGAGAGCGTCATAAACGCCCAATTTTTTGTTGAACTTTAGCATCTCTACGCCAATTTTGATGGCAGCTAGTGGATTTTTTACCTCGTGTCCGATCCCCGCAGACAAAGTTCCAATCGCCGCCATTTTTGCCTGCTGGGCAAAATCTACTTCGCTATTCTTTAAAATATCGTAAAGCCGTGCGTTACTTAAAGCGATCGCGGCTTGACCTGTCAGCATCGGAAAATAATCGGTTTCTTCTTTTTTGTATTCCTCATCCGATTTCTTTTTTCCTAGCACGATCACTCCGATCAGTTCTTGATGAATGAAAAGCGGAAGACAGATCCTCGTACCCATCTTTTGGAGGGTTGTCTGCACACTCTCAGGAATGTCTTTTTTCGCTTCTTCGTTTTCTAAATTAAGAACCCGGTCTTGAGTAGAAAGATATTGAATCAGATGGCTATCGATAGGATAACCGTTCTCGTCCGGTTCAAAACCAAAATTATCAATGACTTTAAAGGCATTTCCGCTTTCATCTTTCACCAAGATGGCCCCGGTTTCAACCCTGAGGGCATCTTCCAAGGTGGAAAGCATCGTTCTGCCGACTTCTTCCAAATCAAGGATGGTGATGATTTGCCCTGACATCCGGGTTAGTGCCTTTCTGAAATCTTCTTTCTTTTGAAAAAGATATTTATCGGTAAATCGAACAAGAAAATTTCGGATGAAATCATAAACCGAGATAATCGCAAGGGCGCTCGCCGCAGAGATTAAGAAAGGGTTGATCGACATAAAAGAGCCGAGAATATTTTGAAAGATGAAAACGATAAACGAAAAAATACCTATGATTGCAGCAAATAGAGAAGTAAAAAGGATCGTCTTTTTGAACAAAACGCGCAGATCGATAAAACGATACCTTAAGATGGCGTATCCGGAAACCAAGCTGAGCAGAAATACGCCGTAAGGACCGAAGGGGAACGGAAAGAATGGAAGATTATAGACGGGTAAAAAACAACCGATTCCTCCTGTGTATCCAATCGCATTTGCCAATAAAAAGAAACGTATTTGTTTTTTGCGTATTCCGATCGCTGAACCCATCGCATGCCAAAGAATAATAAGAGAAACGGTTACCGCCAAAGAAAAGGTAACCACCCATGGCGTGTAAAAAGGCCCGGCGTTTGGAAAATAGGGAAAGGACAGTTTTGGGACTATATCTCCAAAAAATAGGTTTCGAAAGAAAAGATTGATGATCAAAAAAAAGAAAGCCAAACAATAGAAAGCAATCAGAATAATTTTTTCGACTTTGCTCATTCGATTGAGATAAGCAAACGTAAAATGTAAAAAGAAAACGGGGATCAAGATCGCCCCCACGTGGGTCAGCTGACAAAAAAAGTATGAGAGTTCGTAATTATAAACCGAAGTGCAAATGAAAAGGCTGATCGACCACACGAAAAGTGCGGTGTAATAAAGCGTAAAGCGCTCTCTCAAATACTTATTGACCGCATTTCTATATACTAAAACAACAAGAAATAGGCAGGCTATGGCGGTCAAAAGCCCTGAAAATTGATAATGATGAGCCGGTAGTATTTGCATTCAATCGGTCTAAAAGATTTTTAACGGCAAGAGCATACCTACTTTTTGTTTGTAAGTGAGATACTTATCGCCAAAACGTCTTACGGATGTTTTTTCTTCGGTCCCGGCCCGGATCACAACCAGCGGAATGCAAACTAGGAGAGCAAAGGCCAAAGCATAGTAGGCATTTGCGATGAGAGGATAGCTTAGTTCTTCCAAAATAATGCCTAAATAGATGGGGTGGCGGACATATTTATAAGGTCCTAATTGCACCAATCTCACTTTCCTTATTTTTTTGACTCCTACCGCGTGAACGGCCCATTGTTTTCCAAGCGCAGCCATCCCCCAAAACCGCATCCTAAAAGACAGACCCAACAGTATTAACCCAATCGCCGTCACATAAAAATTTAAACCTGATTTCATGACGTAAAATTCCGTAATTAAAAAAAAGAATAAAATCAAATAAGTACCTGTAACGACGGCGAGAGTCCAATCTCCGTGAAGTTCTTCCTTATGACGTTCTTTGGAAGTTTTAAATGTTTCCCACGCTCTTTCGACGATCATCACGCTTATTAATAAGGCAAATAATCCTCCCTCGGTCGTGGGTTTAAATAAAAAACAAAGGATCAGAGAATAAATAGGAATTAATATATTCCCGGTAAAAGTAAAAAACTTGATTAAAGTAATTTTGTTACTCATTTTTTCCGGCGTTAACTTCGCTGTTCATAATTCACGACCGCATCTTTAATATTCTCTGGGATGTCGGTGAACTTCTGCGTTTGTGAATCCAAAAAAACAAGAGTGTGCTGAGTCTTACAAACCACTTTCTCTATTCGTTTATTGAAAAATTGGATAATCACATCAAAACTCACCTTCTTGATACGGTACGCGGTAAAACGAGCCTCGATCGTATCGCCAAATTTACTATCTGCCTTAATATCGGCATTAATCTTAGCGGTCATCATTTTTATAGGGCTGTCCAGAATTTGACGAAAATCAACACACTTTTGTGAAAAAAAGGCCTCTCGCACATAACTGGTCCATTCAAAAAAATTATAAGGATGCAAAAAACCGTGATAATCCGTATGTTTAAAAAAAACCGTTAACTTGTCAAAAGTAAAAACCTTCGGGGCGCTTGTTTCTTGCTTGGTTTCAGTCTGCATTTTAATATTTATAAAGCAAATGCTCCTCTTCCACTTGGATGGGACCCAAAAGAGCCGTAAAATTATTAGGAATGGGACCGGGGATCTGATTTGTGAGATTCTGAATCTCAAACGTTTGACACGCCAAACCCACAAGCTCCGCCGTTCCCTCAATCACAAAAGTATAGAGAAGAGAAAATTGAGAAGGGTTGATTTCGGACGAATTGACTTTGATGAGGATATGATCGCCCGCCAGCGTTTGTTTTTTGAATTGCATCCGTGATTGGATAAGTCGGAGGCGATGCTCTGATAAAAAAGCTTCGTCAAAACAAGTAACAAAAAGAGCGTCAGTGGCAAGAAACATGAGCTTCATATAATTCGCAAAGCTTGTGTGTTTGAACTGATCGGTATCAATAAGCATCACCACGTATTTATAAACAAACGCCTTTTGCGAATAAGCAAAATATTCCATTATTTTTGCATATGCTTTTTAACACAGCCCAGAAAATCTCTCAAATCAAAGGGCTTATAAATGTAGTCGACAACTTTGAGGTTTTTGGCTTCCTTGATAGCATTATCCTCTGCGTAGCCTGTGATTAAAATTTCGGGCACCGCCTTCCTGCTCTTTCCGGCATGAAATTCCCTGATTTTTTTAACCGTATCGATCCCCGTCATGTTGGGCATTCGGATGTCACAAATAATAAGATCGACTACGTCGGCCTTCAACTTTTCGAGCGCCTCGGGGCCGCTTTTGCAAGTGATGACCTCATAGCCCTCTTTTTGAAGCAGTTTGTTTATTGACTTCACTACCAAATCTTCGTCATCAATGAGGAGAATTTTCTGTTTCATATGCAATTAGCGTATTTTGAATTTACTTTTTCCGCAAGGAAAATTCATGCTTATTACCAACGATTTTTAAAAACTTCTTATAAGGTTTTTTAGAACGGGATTACCGTCTAGATTTTAAGTCAAATCGATCAGGAAATCCCACTCGAAGATAATAAAGTCCCTTACTCGCCGCGATGATCTGGGAATCACCTGTTTTGATTTGAACGTCCACTTCAACATCGGTTTTTTTTTGACGTTCAAGATCGGTAAGTATTTGCTCAATGGCCGATTCGCCCAGAAAGGCCTCGGCGATGAGCGCCAGGTGAGTAGCGCGCTCAAATTTGACTTGGGTTTGTTTGGTGATGAGAAAATTTTCGAAGATGTCATGAAAAGTGCCGCAAAGAACGCCGCCTGTGATCTCGGCAAGCGTACACAAAATGCCTGCTTGGTAAGTTCCGAAGTGATTGAAAAGTTTTTCTTGGGGTGCAAGCGTGACTCTGACAAACCCTCTTCTTGCCTCCGCCACTTTAATACCCAACGGCTTCGTAAAAGGCATTTGATCGATATAAGTCTGAAGATAAGGAGTTTCTTTTGTGTTAATCATTAAGCCCGATCCGGCATTTGCATCATCATCTTGTCGAAAAGACTTACTACTTTGGGATCAAAAGAACTGCCGCTTAATTTCCTGATTTTTGCCATGGTTTGCTCATGGGTTAAATGTTCCAGGGAATGCAACCCGTTTTTGTAGGAGTCATAAGCATCCGCCACATGAATAATCCGTGAACCTAGAGGAATATCTTCGCCGGCCAAACTTTCGGGGAAACCTTTTCCGTCCCAATACTCGTGATGATGCAGCGCAAGAAGACCCGCCCCCGGATAGGCCTTGATTTGATGGAGGATTCTTTGGCTGAACAATGGATGTTTCTCGTATTCTGTTTTTTCATCGCCCGTGAGTTCGCCATGATTTAAGATAATGCTCTTATCCAAAAAAAGCTTACCGATGTCGTGAAAAAGTGCGGCAAAAACGATCACCCGCGTCTGCTCCTGATCCAAATGCATGGTCTCGCAAAGACGTCGAACCAAGGTCGCCACCCTTTTCGTGTGATACTCGACGGCAGGTTCTTTGTCGCTTAGAATTTCATCGAGGACGGAGATGATTTCCAGTTGATGCTCCGAGGTCTGGGTCATCCGGTTGGTACGTTCCTTTCGATATCTCTGATAGACGAGAATCACAGGAAGCCCTAAAAAAAAGAAGATAAGCCAGCGAAAGAAGTGCAAAAGAAAGGGCGTGTGCTGAACCAGTTGTCGGTAAGGAGGGGAAATTTCCAAGAAAAATAAGGAAAGGACGATGAGAAGGCACGTGACCGGATGGATGAAGACCGTGAGAAACGAGCTCATATTTACATTAATATTCGGCTTTCGGAAGGGTTAACTGTAAGGAGGCCTGCGCGATTTTAGTTCGCTCTTTTGCCCTGCACTCCCGGCCAATTTTCTATGCAGCTCCACCGACTTCAAAAACCGAAAAACACGGAACAAAATACGGAACACTTTTCTTGGGAAGGAAAGCTGATGCGGAAATTCTAGTTTTCTGGTGGGACAATCTTTTCTAGCATTGCTGCGAGAGGCGGAAGCTCCTTGGCGACAGTATCCCACACGACGTCCTCATCAGCAAATCGGAGAGCGAAGTAAGGGGGGGTAACACAAAGCTTTATGCGTTTGAATATCAACCCTGAGAATCTATTGCCCCTTTATTTGGAGAGGAGCCCAGACTGTCACCCATGTGTCCGGTACGGACCTAAAAGTGATGGCGGGCACGACGGGACTTGAACCCGCAACCCCTGGATCGACAGTCCAGTACTCTAACCAGTTGAGCTACGTGCCCTTAAAAGCAATTCAAAATTAAAAATGTAAAATTCAAAATGCGTCCCTAAAGCCACCTTAGGCAATTTTAATCGTGCCTGTCTTCGTTTGGATTTTCTATTAATTTTTAATTTTTAACTTTGCATTTTTAATTGATTTCATGGGCGTTCGTGGAGTCGAACCACGGACCCCTTCCTTGTAAGGGAAGTGCTCTAACCAGCTGAGCTAAACGCCCTCACATTTCACCTGCGAGGTCCGCCGGTGACCCGCGTAGCTTACCTTTCTTCATTAATCACATCAATCATTTTTCGCAACCTGGCGTAATCACGCCGGTTAAAATCCAGCACAATGCGGAAAAGATTAAAGGTATCCGGCTCATTTTCTTCTTCAGGCAAGGGCACTGACAAGGTCTGGATATTCCCCCGCCGGATAATCTCCGGATACTGAAGGTTTAAGCGTTTCATGATCCGCTCATTGAGAGGCCGCTTCATCCGAATCACAAGCTTGTCGCCCACGAATCGTAAAGAGTGATAATTCCTATAAAAGCCCACAACAATATCGGCCGCTTCTTTTACGTCATGCGTAAAATTGATAAGATCAAGATCGTTTGCATCAATTAATTTTCCGTGCAGTAATTGTTTGACGACAAAATCCCGCCACGATTTCCAATAGCGGCTGCCGGGAGGATCAATACAGACAATGGGCCGCGGTGCTGCCTTGCCCGTCTGGACAAGCGTCAGACTCTCAAAACCTTCGTCATGAGTCCCAAAACCTCCGGGAAAAAGTACGGTCGCGTCAGATTCTTTTAAGAACGTGAGTTTTCGGGTGAAGAAATATTTGAAATTAATAAGCTTGGGATCTTTGGCAATGATGGGATTAGCCTCTTGCTCAAAAGGAAGGCGGATGTTCACCCCAAAACTATTCTCACTCCCCGCACCCTCATTGCCGGCGCTCATAATGCCTGTGGCTCCGCCGGTAATCACCATCCAGCCTCGGCGTGCAATCTCACGGCCGAAGTCTTTGGCTTGCTTGTATTCGCGGGCGGTACGGGGGGTTCGGGCGGATCCGAAAATGGCAACTTTGCGGATATTCCGATAAGGCTCGAAAATCTTGAAGGCATAGCGCATCTCCTTCAAGGTGGTATTGACAATCTTGAGTTCGCCTCGCTGGACTTTTTCGTCGCGAAGTCTGAAGACGGTGGTGATCATCTCTTGGAGAAGCGATTTTTCCAAAGAGCCGCCCGCTTTTTCAATCAAATCCGAGATCGCGCGGTCTAACTCCGCACGGCCGGTTGTGTATTGTCGCACTTTACCTATATGAAGCCTGGAGCTGGCGGGACTTGCACCCGCGTCCAAGGAACTTCCCTGAAGAGTTACTACATGCTTACTCTATGATTTAGTTTAGCCCCGAGAACTCGCATAGAGACGATTTCCCGGGACGAGCTTTCAACCTCTTAGTTCAGACCCCGAAAGCACTGGCCTAAACGCAGCCCGTTGAGTGTCATCTCAAAAGACCCACGGGCCCAAGCCCCCTGAGATGTCGCGGTACTAGACCGCGAAAGGAAGAGCGACCGGTCCGAATGACCGATTCGCCCAGCTGAGTCTATCAGCTTTTATTGTTGTGTGAGGTGTTTTCCGCCCAACCAACTGGCGGATCCGCCATTTTTGTGGCGGATACGAGGCCTCCTCACGACCTCGGCATGCTGCCCTGTCAAAGACCTATCCCTGTCGAAACTAGTCAGCCCCATAAAGTTAACTGCACCTGCTGTCCCAGCGCCTGTCGCTGGGATTGTCATGACTACCTATAAAATTTAATCGGTAGAGTCATGGCTGACTTACTTATAATGCCTACCTGCTTCGCCGCTTGATCGCCCGCCGGGCTTCCCGATCGTCAATCCGACGCTTAATCGTTTCCCTTTTATCAAATTCTTGTTTGCCGCGGGCCACGGCGATTTCAACCTTGGCTAAACCTTTCTTGAAATAGACGGCCAGCGGCACAATTGTATATCCCTTTCGCGTGGCTTGTCCATTCAATCGATCAATCTCGGCTTTCTTTAAAAGGAGTTTCCGAAGCCTTGTCGGTTCAGCCAGTTCGATATTTTGGATATGCGAGTAAGGGCTGATATGACAGTTGAAGAGAAACGCCTCTTCCTTAACAATCCTTACGAAGCTATCCTTTAAATTGATCCGGCCTTCTCTGATCGATTTGACTTCCGAACCCCGCAAAGCAATCCCAGCCTCATATTTGTCAAAAAGCTCATATTTATGGTGGGCCTGACGGTTGGTGGCAACGGGCTCGGTTTTCAAGAAATTTACCTGTAAATAATATCTTTTTTGGCCATATGGTGAAAGAGCGGTTTTGCCGATATAATACGCACAATGTCTGAATTTTTTTTATCGCCCATTCAAAGCCTTTATAGTCTTTCTTTTTATAAAAAGGTTCTGCGTTACCCTTTAAGATGCGGCTTTCTTTTTCTACTCTATCTTAGCCTTTTGTTTTCCATCTGGGCATCCCTACTTTTTTATCGGCGCTCACTGCCCTCCATCGATGAGTTCGTAACCTGGATGGGCGCCAACCTACCTCAAATCAATTTGACGCAACAAGGGTTGGAACTTGAGAAAAAAGAGGCGGTCCTACTCACCCACCCCCGTTTCGGACCTCTCATTTATATCGACCCGACCATCGATTCACCCAATCAAGAACAGATGGGCCAAGCACCCATTCTTTTGACGCACACGAAGGCAGTTTATCATAATGCGAATACTGGGGAAATCCGGATGCAAAGTCTCGTTCCCAATCTGACAGCAAAGGGATGGAAGCCGGCTGTGATCACAGGTAAAAAAGTCCTTATGGTTTGGAAACGAATGAGGCCCCTCATTGCCATCTTCTTTTTTGGGATCGTTTTTGCCGCCACCTTTGTTTGGAAGCTTCTCGCGGCCTTGGGCTATAGCCTTGTAAGTTTGGTTTTGAATCTTTTGAGAAAAAATCGGCTTTCTTATAAGCAGTTAATAAACGCCACCATTTTTGCGCTCGCCCCGCCTAGTGTTCTTCAATGGATTTCCTGGCAGTTTCCCGTGCTTCAACTTGCCACCCATTTTTTTATCATTTTCCCAGTCACGGTCCTCTATATTGGAATTGCCATTTTAGCAACTCAAGAGAAAGAGCCTGCGTAACGTTTGCATTGGTTTGAGCCGGGATGGCGAAATTGGCAGACGCGCCAGATTCAGAGTCTGGTGGCCGCAAGGTCGTGCAGGTTCAAATCCTGTTCCCGGCAAATAAAACTTGGGCGGTAGAGGACTTGAACCTCTGACCTCACGCATGTGAGGCGTGCGCTCTAACCAGCTGAGCTAACCGCCCTCCCAAATGGAGTTAGGCTCTTGCGATATATTCGCCGGTTTCCGTATTGACCTTGATGTCTTCACCCGCTTCGACAAAGATAGGGACTTGAATCTTAAGTCCCGTCTCGCAAACGGCCGGCTTCGTATTGTTGGTGACCGAATCGCCTTTCACCCAATTGGGTGACTCAATCACTTTCAAAACAATGGTCTTGGGCAATTTGAGCTCGGCGGGTTTTCCATCGTAGAAAAGAAGTTCGATTTCCATATTCTCTTTAAGATAATTTTTCCCGTCGCCCACCAACTCCTCACCCAGAGGGAAATTTTGGTAATCCTGAAGGTCCATAAAATGATAACCCATGTCGTCATGATAAAGATACTGTGCAGGCCGAGGGTCCAGAGACGCGGGCTCGACACGGTCTTCAGAAGCGAATCTTGTCTGGGTCACTTTTCCGGTTTTGAGATTACGAAGGCTGACTTGAACAAACCCGCGTTTATTTCCGGGTGTATAATGCCGCTGCTCCAAAACTAAATGGATGTCATTTTCATAACGAACGGTCATGCCTTTTCGGATTTGAGTCGCTTGAATCATAAAATCCTCGCGGTTAAGTCATTTAACCGTCCCTTCCTTCGGAAGGGACGAAGCAATCCCAGAACCTGAGATTGCTTCTCCGCCAAAAAACGGCGGATCGCAATGACGATGAACGTCATTTTAACATAAGGACTGAAAGAAGACGCCCCGTATTCCGGCCTTCCCGGCGCGCCGAGAAAAACCGGTCAGCGGAGCACGCGGTGCAAATTTCAGAATCTGTAACAAGGGACCGCTGGACTCCCGCCTCTTCCAATTGGCGAATCGCCGCTTCCACAAGATCAAAATAATTTTTTCCGTTTTTCTTTTGGACAAATCCCGGAAAATAGTCCAAAAATTCGTTCCCCGCTTCGTAACAGCACTTCCGGATCGAGGGCCCCAAGGCCGCTTGAATCTTGGACGGATCCGAACCGAAATAATTTTTCAAAGTCTCCACCATTTTATGAACAATTTTTTTTTGAACTCCCCGCCAACCCGCGTGCGCCAACCCAATCGCAGGCCGGGTAGAATCCAGGAAAAAAACCGGCAGGCAATCCGCGGTTCGGATAAGAATGGGCAAATTACGTTCGCGCGTAACGATAGCATCCGCTGCAGGAATGTTCGTCTTTTCTTTGGAGGAAGCCACGATAATTTCGTTTCCATGGACTTGTTGAACGGTAAAAAAGGGGTACAGATCAACGCCTAACGATTTCAAAAAAAAGGGGATATCTTTTGCGGCGTCAAATTCCCGGCCGGAAAAAACGGCTAAGGCGAAAGGCTGGAAATTAGGAAAAACAAAAATGCCTTTTTGAAGTGAAACCAGTGCGGTCTTTTCCATGCGTCATCAAGCCGCCCCGCTTTTTTCGGCTGCTGCCGGTTCGCCTGCAGCCGGACCAGAAGGCGCTTCGGCAGTCGTTTCGCTGCCAATTTGAAAATCTTCCGCACTTAAAATTTCTTCGATCTCTTTCATGGCAGGTTCCGCATGAAAACGTTTGCGGATAGCGCCGTCGTTTAAATAATTATTGATGGCGACAAAAACCATGGCTTGGTCGAGCGATAAATATTTCCTCGCCACAAGCCCCGTGGCGACTGTGACCGCATCATAAAATCCGTATTCGCCATAAATATCATAAAGCTCAGCGAGTTTTCTTAAATTAGCGACTGCTTCTTTGGGTGCAAACTCAAGACTGAGAGCCGCAGCGTGAGGTGTGACGACACCCGCTTTATAACCCTTGGAACCAAAAGGCTTGGCGCCAAATTCAGAATAACCGCCTTCCGGGACGGAACTGGGCGACATCCCCCACACGGGAAATTTTAATTCTTCCAGCGCATACCTCATTTGTCCTTGGACATGTCTCTCATCATTAAGGCCCAATCCGTTAGGTGCCAGCCGTTTTTCATCCAAGACCAAGGTGGGCATCAAGGCTTCAAAGGCCGAACCACCCCAGCTTGGGACATATTTCAAATCTTTCCATTCGTAATGACCGCCCGGATAAGTGAATCCCAGAGTGGTGCGCTCCACCCGGTTCTTCGGATCCTGCTCCTGCCACGTATAGTTTTCAGGAAAAGTTCGCACCAGACCCAGAAACCAGTGCTCTCTCGGTGCTTCGCCGCGCGCAACGGCCATGTAACTGATGGCGCGAGGTTCGGAATAAAGCGGTCCGTAATGATAATCGGAATAAACTTCCAAGTGATCATAATAGCCGTGCCACATCTGACGCTCGATGGGATCGTAATAAAAAGAGAAATTCCATTTGGAAAGCATCGCTTGTATCCGCTGTGCTATAGGCGAATCGGGGAATGCATTTTTTGCGACATAAAGCCCGGCCGCAAGCCAGCCGCTGTCCACCAAAGAGACAAAAAAACTTGTTCGTTCCAGCGTAGTTGTGTCGTAGTAGTTATAGAGAAAACCACTTTTATGCGTCTCGAGTCTCTCAAGCGTGCTCACCGTCATTTCAATCCGGGCCAAGGTCTCCTCTTTGGTAATAAAACCTAAATCATAAGCCGAGACCAAAACCATGAAGTACACACCGATATTGGTGACGTTGGTGTAATCGCCAACCCAGGTTGTGTCATCCAGAGGTTTTTCTTTACCCAGCTGGATGGTATCCAAAGGAAGACCGTGCTCTTTATCCACAATCTCATCAAAGAAACGCCAGGTGTCCTTGGCAACTTCCAGCAGAAATTCACGGTCATCCTGCGGGAACACTTTTTTCACCACTAACTCCTTAGGAAAGCCGCCCAGCCTTCCGATTAAGAATTTTGAAAATTCAATGCCCTCGATTTTAACCGGGGTTTTTTCTTTTTTCCTGGGAGGAAAATCCACGGGCGTGGGCCCCGGTTTTCCTGTTTTTACAAAGCGGAGATTGTCGATATAAATGACACCGCTTTTTTTGGTGACCTGGCGTTGGTGAAACATAATGACGAACTCATCAAGGGTTTTAAAAGTTTTGGAGGGATCTTTCCACGTTTCCGGATCCGCGAAATCATAAAGACCGGTCATCTTGTTTAAAGGGATGCTGGTGGTCTGCCATTGGTCTGTCACATGAACAATGGAACGGCCGGCGATTTTTTCGATACGCGCAAGGTCTTTGTATTTTTTTAATTCGACCGTAAAGAGCTCTGTGAAGCCAGCCTCAGGATCTCCTTTGACATCAAATTCGAGATGGTCATGACCTGAAGCATCAAAATTTTTGAGTTTAGTCCAATATCCGTTTTGGGCAAGTAAGGGCGAGTCGACGTCGTAAGCGAGTTTGAGGGCTTTTTGCGATCCTTCGGGGCCTTCCATATCGACCACCGTAGGAACGGTTTCGCTTTCCTCATCATCAGGATTCAGATTCCAAGCACCGCTATCCCCTTCCAGGAGATTTTTTAAATCGCCGTCTTCAAAATCCTCAAAAAAGGTAATGGTTTCAGCAGTCTTGGTTTTGGCAGGTTCCTTTTCCAGAGCGGCGTAGGCATAACCAAGCTGTGAAAAAAAGGTAATCAAAAGGATGAAGGCTGTGAATTTAGGCCTAACGGATGGTGTCATAGGGCCTTGTATTATAGAGATGGGATTCGGGATGGTCGAGGAAAAAGAATCAAGAAAAAGAATCTTACTAGTACCTTGTCATTTTAATTTTTAGGGGAACAAGTACTGTGCTGGATTGAAATTGGAACTCCCAATTTCAATCCTGACTACGCACTAGCGGCAGGTATGAGGATTCAGCCCGTAACGCGTAAGTCTTCTACAGGTAGAATAGGTGACAATCCCATTGGGCTGGAGTCCGCCTCTTTTCTGAAAACGCTCGACCGCGCGGATGGTCTTGGGACCGAATTTTCCGTCTACTTTTCCTGGCGAATAGCCGGCCCGCACCAAGGCTTGCTGAATGCCGCGGGCAGCAGCAGAAGACGACCACTGCTTTTTATTCTTGTAGACTTTATAGATCGCCACGCCAAACTGATAATCCACCAACACCTTGAGATCTTTCCAAAGTTTGTGGCTTCCCAATAAAGAGACCAAAACCCCTCGCCCCTTCCATTGGATTCTTCCAACGAAGCAATGCCTTCCTCTCCGGGTGTAACCTGTCTTGCCAATCACATTACTTTGGGTTTTCCATAAAAGCCGGTTGTGATTTCTTAAAACAATTTTTCTCCCCTGCAGACTATGAATTGCCTGATATTTTCTGCTAAGCGAATTCACAATAAATGCATTTTTTTGCGCCTCTTGCATAATGAGTGCTAAATCATAAACCGTAGAATACTGATTGCGGCTGCCGGGAGGAAGACCGGTCGAATTTATGAAATGGGTGTTGCGGCAGCCGATTTGCCTCGCCTTCTGATTCATCAACTGGGCGAACCTGGCACGCGAGCCGGCCGCTGCCACGGCTAAGACCTCGGCAGCATCATTGGCGGAACTAATCAGAGCGGCATGAAGCAGGTCACGTACGCGGTAGGTCTCGCCGGATTTGAGATAAACCTTGGAAGGTTCGACGGAACGAACCCAAGACGGAATCCTTACCACACGGTCCAGAGGCATAGTTTCCAAAACAATCAGTGCGGTCATCAGTTTAGTAGTGCTGGCCGGGGGTCTGGGAACGTGCGGGGCTTTTGAGTAGATCACTTTATGAGTGGCCGCATCGAGAAGGATCGCCGAGCCTGCAGTAATAGGAAGGCGCCCGAGGGCGGCCGGATTTGCAAAGGCGGGTTCAAAAGACGGAATCCCTGCAAAAAATATTAAGGAGACCAGACTGAGGCTTAAAATCTTTTTCATTGGAAAGGTGTAATAGTTATCGGTGTGTCAGGCAATCTCTTTAATGAAGCCGGCTACGCGTAAACTTCATAATGAATGTCAGGAAAGATACAGTTTTTTATTTCTAATTCATGGAGGGCCTTTTCATCAATGGAATTCTTCTCTACCGAGCGTGCCAGGTTCAAAAAAGCTAAGAGATGCTCCCGGGTCCTGCGTACCGCATACTCCCCCGAAGTCCCATTCTTTATCATAAAGGCCCAATCGCTGGCTTCCGCCAAAAGCAGTTCCCGGCCCATTTGGTTAAGGACACGCCGATGAAGACCGGAAGCCCCGGGGTAAGCCCTGGCTAATTCACGCATTTGGGCCGAGGCGGCGTGGAGATGCCGGTAAATCCAGTCATTTGAGCCTTCCAGCCAAACCTCGCTGTATCCTTTATATCCCCAACTGGAATAACAAGGGGTTGACGGCTGGTTTTTCGGATTTTCTTCTAAGTATCGAGAGGCGGTGATAAGTTCCAGCGTATCCGAATCAAACGCAATTTTACGGAAAAGAAAATCAAGAAATTGCGGACCTTCGTACCACCAGTGTCCAAAAAGCTCAGCGTCATACGGTGCAACGATCACGGGCTTGCGTCCCAATCGGCCATGGAGGTATTCGACTTGGCGCTCGCGGTTGAACATAAAATTTCCCGCGTGTTCATCAGCCTTAGCACGGGCCCTTTGGAGATCGTAAGGTTGTTTATGATTTGACTTGCTAGTGATCCGGTAATATTTTATTCCGGTATCCACACGCGTTCCTCCGGAGTCGACGTAAGGACGAATATAATCCCAATCTAAATCGTGGCCCACATCACGGTAAAATTCCCGGTACCAAAAATCACCTGGGTAGCCCTCCTCCGCACTCCACACCTGTTTAGAACTTTCTAAATCCCGGGCAAATGCCGCTACGCCGGATGAAGGACAATAGATCGGCGCATAGACGCCGTATTTGGGACGCGGGCGGGCAAACAAAACCCCGTGCGTGTCGACAAAAAAATATTTCAATCCGTTTTCTTTGAGGACTTGGTCATCCCCCGGATAATATCCGCATTCAGGAAGCCATATGCCGCGCGCCCTCCTGCCGAAAGTCGATTCATAATGATCGCACGCCACACCGATTTGGGCCCGGACCGAGGCCGGGGCAGTGCGCATTAATGGAAGGAAGCCATGCGTTGCTCCGCAGGTAATAATTTCCAGACACCCCGCATCTTGCAGATTGCGGAATGCCTGAATCAAATTTTTCTGATAACGGTTTTTGAAAATCTTGCGGCAGAGAACAAAGTGGTCATGATAATGAAGCGCAAGAGGTGAAAAATTAGGATCCGAACGGGTCCTTTGAATTTCTTTTTTTGAGAGTTCGATTAATTTTTCTAGATGCTCGAGATAACGATCTTGGAGAAAAGGATCCATCAACATGGTAGCTAGCGTCGGGCTGATTGTCATCGTAACTTGGAAGGGAACGTTTTCTTGTTTGAGGCGGGCGAACACTTCGATCAGCGGAATGTAAGTCTCAGTAATGGCCTCAAAAAGCCAACGCTCTTCTAAAAAACTTTCATATTCGGGATGCCGGACAAAAGGAAGGTGGGCATGAAGCACCACCATCAGGTAGCCTTTTTTCATAACCCTTCCATGGCCTTGTTAGGGTTTTCTGGGAAAGGAATGTGAACCTGGAGAACTGGAGCTCGTCGCGCGGGTTATGCCAATGAGTCTATAAAGTTCGTCGAGATCCTTGCTGTACCATTCCGGATCAATGACATCCGAGGGAGAATCTCGAGGAGTCTCGACTTCGTTGGATCTTGCGATAAGAAGAAAACGAGACTTTCCATCGCCCATGCCGAGTTCGGCTACATAACGGTGACCCGGAGTTCCTAAATGGACGTACCAATTTTTTACTTCTAAAGAGACAAGAAGATCGAAAGAATTTTTTGTCGTTAAATCATAGACGCGCAAAAGCGGCTTTAAAGAAGGATCTTCGTGAAGTTTTTGCTGGATCCAGTTCCATGTCTCACCTGAAAAATCCCAGTAACTGTACGCCCAATAAGGATCACGAACCATGAGGACAAGTTTTGTCTCGCCATAAGAAAAGGGAAGATCGTAAAGGGTTTCTTCGGTGGATGGGTTTGAAGAACTCGAAGAAAAAGAGGACCGTGGGACTTCGTTCATATTAAAAAGAGGGCCGGTTTTTTTCCTTGACGCTTTGGACTTGACCGGCCTCGATTTGACATTTCTTTTCTTAGGTGAGGTCACGTTTTCACGAGTCTTTACAAATTGTTTTTAAGCGTTGTTGAAACTATTTTTGTTGGTGGTCATAAAAGACGCAGGTAGTATACGATACTTTTCCTACTTGCCAATAGAAAAAACCGCTGGAATGTCCTATAATCGCCTTCCTTTTAGCATCTTCTTGGTGAGCGTAGCTCAACCTGGTCAGAGCACTAGATTGTGGATCTAGGGGTTGCGGGTTCAACTCCCGTCGCTCACCCCATTTTTCGTTTTGAGCGTCCGGTTGTCCGTAACTCCCTTGTGTAGCGGGCACTTGAGCAGGTTCTAAACTCTCAGGCAGGATTTGAACTGCGGGCGCAACTTCTCGAATCAATTCAAGCGGCGGTTTCAAATCAACGTGCAGCGTCTTGTCCTTGAAAATAAAGCGGACTCCCAAGCCTTGCAGGATGTCCCGTTTCGTTTCTAAATCCCCAGTTTCAAATCTTTTCTTGGCGGTCTCCGCAAAATCCAAAGCCTTGTCCGCATAATTGACCCACGCTTCGACACGATAACCGGCGTCTTGGACAAGTTCTTCCATGCGTTTCTTTTCCGCAAGCAGTTCTTCTTTGCGCTTCTTAAAGACTTCCGGCTCAATTTCTTCGTTTAATCGCAGGTCAATCAGGGAGGATATTTTCCTGTCGCAAGCTTTGACGGCATTATTTCGGGCTTCTCTGATTGTTTCCTGGTCTTGCTTCTCTTTGTCGTGATCTTCTTTCAGGCATTTCATTGCCCATTCGTGAAACTCGGCAGGGATTCGGATTTGCCCCACCATATTAAGAATCTGGGCTTCTAATCCTTCTTCACGGATGGGTTGCTGGGAGCATTTGGGGTCAACTCCCCGGTTACATCGATAATAAACGTAACGGTGAGTATTTCCATTTTTGCAATGTTTGAATTTTTCCTCGGCAGTTATGCCCGCACCGCATTTCCCGCAACGCATAATTCCCGTAAACGCAAATGTCTTATAATGCGGCCGGGCTTTATAGCGATTGCTGACAATCTTGCGGGCAGCTTCAAACTCTGATTTGGTAATCATTGGCTCATGTTTTCCGGGATAGAGTCCACCATCTGACCATCGAATCATGCCGTAATAAAACGGGTTCCCAAGAATATAATGGACTTTGCTTTCGGCAATTTTCTTTCCGTTCTGGCTTCGAAGCCCGATGTCGTCCGCAACCTGCTTCATCTGGAGCATGGAGTATTGCTTTGCCAAAAGAATGTCCCATAACTTTCTGACCAAATCGAATGTGTTTGGGTCTTTGTAAATCGGCGGCTTGGTGGGATCGTCGTGGGTATTGTTCAAGTAACCAAGGGGCGGCTTATGCGGTATCCAGCCTTCTGCAAGCTTACGGCGAATCCCGCGCTTTGTATTCAAGCTTAGATCAAGAATGAATTGATTGGCCGTTCCAAATTCCACGCTCATCATCAGGACGTTATCGGTAGGGAAATAACTCCTTTGGAAGGTCTGAATGTGCTGAATGACACCTTGCTGCAACATCCAGCTGATCGTTCCACCATCAACCGGATTACGAGCAAGGCGGTCCAGTTTCCAACAAATAATTCCCTGTGCTTCCCCCGCGTGAATCCTCTCAATCATCTTGGTAAAAACCGGACGGCCGGGAGCTTTGGCGGTTTTTTCTTCCGTAAAAATTTGTATGACATTTAAGCCTTCGCGCTTGGCCACAGCGTTCAATTCATCGATCTGGGAATCTATGGAGGCGACCTGCTTGTCCTCGGATTCGGATGACTTCCTCGCGTAACAAAAGTATTTCAGGCCATTCGGTTTATTCATACTCATATTCGCCACCTCTTTTGAACGGTCTATTATAGCCGGGACTCTTGCCGGAGCCGAGCGATCTTTTTGTAAAATAAAATCATTTAAGGTTAACCCTGCTCTTGTGAGTTTTCGGCATTCAGATTGGTGTTTCTTCAGGGATCAGATTTTTAAATTTTACTTTCCAACTTTCCTCAATCTTGTCAAGGGTATGGACAAGATCAAGCAATTCAAGCATGGGACGGAACGCCCATTCGTATCGGGCGAAAATCGCTTCATGATAGAAAACCTTGCGCTGCACATCAGTAAATACCAAACCTATAATATTACCGTAACGCACATTCCAGGCTTTGCTCAGCTCAATCAGGGAACCGCCATTCGCAATGGTCTTTAAGATCGTATCTATCGTTTTTGGATCATTCAGATTGGGTCTCTTTTCTGCGTCGACGATTTCTTTAGTCGGTGGCTGTTTTTCATTTATCATTGTCTTTTTCCCCTTTCTCGTTTGCGTTGAAGTTTGAATGCCGCTTTGACTGTAACCAAATTCATTCTTAAAACATTGAAACGCTTGGCCGCGTCAAGAAATGATTCAGGGTCTTTTACAAGGGCGTCAACCCGCTTGTCATGCTCCTGCACGCTCTCATAGGTCAACTTGTAACAATGGCGGCATCCGAACTGTTCGTCGCCCGCTAGGTAGAGTTTTAACGCCCGCCGGTAGCACGTTATGCCGTCGTTTTTGAGAAGGGGGCACATAAACCACCACCGCTTGCCGCCAAAATAGCAGGGCGTAGCCGTAAGGCTTACCGGATAATCAAAGATTTCCCTCTCCCCACTTTGGGATTGAGTCGGAGCGTATTGAAAATGGATTTCACCTATCCATCGGTCCAAGGCGAGCCAAAACGAGACACTTGCCGTCTCCCTGCCGTTTCTTGTCCACTTCATACTTCCCGCACTCCAACCGCGACGAAAATGGCCGTAGTCCTTCAAAAGAGTCGTGCTGATCGACATGCACGCCTCGACTGTTGCTTTCTTACTCCGCCTGGAACGCCCATGAAAGCTGGTTTTCATGATATTTTTCCTAAATCATTAAGTAGACATCGATGGACGAGCTTTCCTTTAGAGAAAGTCTCTCTGTTTTACCCTTCCTACACTTCCTGCCCTCGTTACCATGGAGGCTCATCATCGAGAGGAAGCTGTGTAGGAAGGGCATTTTCTGAAAACTTTTTAGGATATTCTTTTCCTGCCCGTAAGAAACACCATCTCGAAGTATGAGTCGTCTGGGTTCCGGCAATTTTGATGTCGAGTGTCATTTCAATCGCTTTCTTGGCTTGACGAAGCCGTTTCCCAAAAGTCGCCGCAGTCTTGGGGAGCATAAGACCTTCGCGCTTGGCAAGTTCCGACAACTCGGTAAAAAGGATTCCTGTATCGATCTCCCGATCATAGTTTTTTTCATTGTCCAACCAAAGACCGAGACAAAAGGTTACAGGATCCTCCTCGGTCGTATACGTTGCTTGTTCCTTTTCGAGCTTTTTTAGGGATTCGGAGAAGGTGTTTGCTTTTTCATCTCCGCCTTGCGCTTTACTCAGCCGCCAGCCAAAGGAGGCAAAATCTGCCATCCGGAAATCCATTGGCGGTGCCTTGGGCACTTCGCGCAAAGCGATGATGACTTGGTTTAGAAGATCAAGAAGGTCAGACCAAACGCTATCCCGTTGCTCAAACGTCTGTTGCAAGACCTCCGATTCAGGAACAAATCTATCTGGGCGGGTTAGTTTGACGATGAGGAGCCGTTCGGCAACGTCGGGACGGCGGAAATAAGGGTCCCTCGAAGTCAGGACAATATGCGCTGCTGGCCTGTAAACACCAAGCTGGTTAGTGGTATAAAGCTCGCGGAGTTCAAATTCGTGGCCTGTGGCAAAGGTCGCCAGACGGTCCGGCAGCCATTTAATCGGAGCGTCTGCGTTGTCGAAAGCGGCAAAGGGTTTGCCGCATACCGTAGCGATGAAGGCTTGTTCGCCTCTATCGGCGGTTTCCAAGTGTCCCACGTTGAATCGCTCACCCATAATTTGAATTCCGAAGCGCCTGGCGGTGGTCGTTTTCGTAGAACCTTGAGGACCGATAAAAGCTGGAATAATTTTGGTCGGATTCAATTTTTCAAAGAACACGGAAAGCAACCAGATAAAAATCAAATACTTTAATTCGTCGGGTGTTATTGCTGACTGAGGGTCGCAATTTATCGGCCTTAAAAAATTTGAGACGTCCGCGCCTTCGATTCTTTCATTAGGCGGTAAGTATCGAAAGGGGGCGGCCAGCGATGACGTGACAAATAAAACTCCGTCCTGACCATTCGGCGCACGGGTTACTTTTTCCCCATCCAGAATCCACATTGCGCCCCCAAAATTCGAAACATAGAGCCGGTGTTCGGTCTGACTATATTGGGCAAGCTGATAAACCTCTGTTTTTTTGCCGCGTCTTTTTGTCTCCGTTTGAACATGCTCGAAAAGGTATTTGAATTCTGTCTCTGTCAGGTTTAAACCTGTAACGTCCGAAAGAAATCTGAGAAAGGCATCATCGGCTAACGGATGAAGGGAGCCGCTGTTCTTATCGAAATAATAGCCGTGTTCTTCCGGGGTGATGTATAACGTGCCGTTATTCAGAAGATTCGAAAGCGCTTCTGCCGCAATGCTTCGCTTTTTTTCAAATGCTTGGAGGACTTGGGACGGAATTTTTCTTATCGCTTGAATTGAGCCTTTCAAATCCGATGTTTTTGGGTCTGGCAAATGGCGGCTTCGGCTAACCCATTTCTTCCACCATGCCACCGCCTGAGAAAATGCCTTGTGGGTCAAGGGAATCGCTTTTAGGGCGGCTAAAGCACCGGGGCCGCCCGACACGATAAAATCATCAATCCCGACTTTTTCCTGTCCGGTTTGTTCGATGACGACGATTTGAATTAAAGCGCCACGGCCTTCTAATTCTTTGCCCAGTGCATAGACGGCCTTTAACAAGTCGGGGCGACACCAAATATCCGAATCGAAATACAAAATAACTTCTCTCTCCACCCAGGTAATTTCATCCAGCTTTTGTATCGCTGTTTGCGATCCGCTGTTGAGCCAGTTCCAAATCCCGCCAATTCCGATGGCCATAATCCCCGCCTGAATCAGACTTGCCGCCTTTTTTTCTCCTTCTGCTAAAGCCAAAGGCAAAGCCGGATTTTTAAGAATTGCCTCCACCGACGGCAAAATATAAAGATACGCTCCCGTCCCTTTTTTTTGGAGATATTTGACTGTGTGGCCGTTTGCATCCCTGATTGGCGGGAAAATTTTATACCTTGTAAAGCCGTTTTTTTCGGAATAGGGAAATGCGAGGGCTGAGTTGACTGCCTTTGGATCCCAACCGAGAGCTTTTGAAATATCAGCTGGCCGAACTGAATAGACACCCATTAAAGCAACGGTTTCGTCCGAAAGGCCGCTCTTTCGCAGATCGGCAAGGTGTTCGGGGTGGAGGCTGCATCTTTCAACTGGGGACTTATTTTCCTGGATTTGTTCTTTCATGTTGTCCATTTTTCATACTCCTTTTCATATTTGGTGTTTGAAAAACAACCTTGTAGAGATTAAGCAAACCATTCGCTTTTTCGGTCGCTTCCTCATCGGTGAGAGTTCTACCGAATTTCTTGAGGTAGAGCTCCCGAAATTCCGAGATGGCTTGCTGACTCAACATAATCAGTAGTTGCTGTAAATACGGTTTTTGAGAAACTTCAAGCCGTCGAAAAGTTTCTGGGGATTCAGCGCGATTTCCTGCTTCCAATAATTTTGAACGATCTTTTTGATGGCCGGGCAGGACTTGAAGAAAAACAGAACCTTCCCGCTCTTTTGTCGTTCAATGCGATCAAGGGAATGGCCGAGGGCTACCAGAACGGCGGAAATGTTTAAATCGTAGGTCGTGAAAAAATCTTCATCCTGATTCATACGCATTCTCCTTGCTTTGATTTACTAGCAAGCAGAATGGTATTAACAAAAAAAGTCTGTCAACAGGGCAGAAGAATATTTTTTTGAATCTTCTTAACGCAGGAAAATAAAGGGGTTAGGCGGGGAATTTCTTAGACAGGTATTGCTGATAAATTATTAACAAGGGATTTATTAATTTTTTTGTTAATTTCACTCAATTCTGGATTCAGCCCCCAATGGCCTCTTTGAATTTTAATAACGATATTTTTCTTGATTCCATGGGTCTTACAAACTCGATTGATATGGTCTCTTAGATGATAAATTTGGTGAGAAGTTTGAAACCCCATTGCTCCTCTCAATTCGTCAATACTTGCCCGGTGGTTTTTTCGCTTGAAAAGAAAACGAAGCAATTTCGCCGCAAGGTGCTCAATTTTAACTCTTTCTTTGAAATCTTCCCCTCTTGCGTGTAAAAGAAGATGGTTGCCTCGTAAAGCCACGTCCTCATCGAAACGCTTCCCATTTTTTAACGGATGAAGCGATCCCATTTCTGTATCTTGATTGCCTTGATATTTTTGTTCAAAAATTGCCCTCATGCGTTTCGTAATTTCTTTAAATTGTTTTGAATCGTTCACATAAATCCAAATTCTGCCGCTTGGGAAATTCGATATTGGTGGACGGTTAGAATCAAAAGGATGTTCGAAAGCGTGAAACCGGATAATTCCATGGCGGCATAAAATCATGAGAGCGTCGATACGGTGTCGTTTCGGATCCTCCTTAAGAAAGGATTCTTCGGAGCTGTCGAATCTAAGAGGCAAAAAAATCACACGGTGTGTCTCAATAATTCCGTCAGAATCCGTTAACACTTCGGACTCTATATCGAGCAGCGTGTAATAAACAGCCTTGAAAACAACCGGATTCAAGACTAGATTTTCCAATAATTTTTTCATCTTCATATTTGATCTCCTACGCATTGATTTCAGGCAGGAATATAATAGCGTGAAAAGAGAGAGAGTGAAACTATTGAAATGATTTTGATGTTATAGGACACGGGCTAGAAGCCGGAGAAAAACTGCGGGATTAGAAAATAATCCGCTAAAACTTGAGGAGTCTCCAGAGAGGAATTTTCAGACCGGCAGCAATTTTTTCGAGGGTGCTGAATCTTATATCACGGGGACTCTTGCCTTCGTATTCTTGGTAGTATTTGTATTTAATCCCAATTTTTTCTGCAAACTGCTCTTGCGTAAGTCCCGTTTTGATCCGTAACCCTTTGATTCGTTTTGATAACTTGCCCTTTACCGAAGATGTCATAGGCGGAATTATCAAACAGAACGCCAGCCCTTGACACCCCGACATATCGGGGTCTATACTTCGGACATATCGGCTTTCCGATATGCGGCAGACCCGGCTGAAATAAAATATTTAACAAATATGAGAAGCGCCTTCTTAAAGATAAACAAAAAACAGCTAGTTGTTTTGTGGGTATGTATAACTTTATTTCTCCCCCTTTTTTTTACTCTGCACACTCGAATATCTGACTACAAAAAAATCTCCATTTATTTAAATTATTTAAACTCGGAGCATGAATTTCTAATGACGGTTGCAGCCAAAAGACCTGTAGACTTAGGAAAGTCTTTGGATGATCAGATGAAACTTCGAGCAAAGAAAGAAGAAGCTAGAAGAAAAATAATACGTAGTTTTCTGAATATTTTTTGCATGATAAGCTTCACATCGCTTTTTTTATTTTGCTTTAAATCTCCTCCGCGTGCTTCCTCCGCGAATTGATTTTCTTACATAGGCTTGCCACCCCTTTCATAAGGCGCTAAAATAGCATCTTGACCGGGATCTGGTAGGCTTTCCAGCACCGGAAAATTTGGACTTAGGAGGACTTATGGGCGAAAGGGTTTACTTTAATACGACGTTGTCACTATCATGTGAGATTTTTGAGAGGAATTTTTATAGGATCATAATCCCAAAATTTCCTGCTTATGAAAAATTTTGGAAAGATTTCATTGGACAAAGGATATTTCCTGGCCGTCAGGATAAACCACGGTTTGCTCCCTATGAAATTGTTTTCCTGTCCGGCGTAAGCAGCTCAGATGTGGACAAGATAAGGAAAATTTACCGCCAAATAACCATGCTTCATTATGGTCAATTTTGCGCTTTGGCCTCTATTCTAATGAAGATTGACGAGCTTACGGAAATAGAGGGAAAACGGCCCGCCAGCAATGAGCAGTTTTACATGAAGTATAGGGAGACGTTTGAAGATGCCTTGTCCACCTTTGGAAATATCAATAATTATGCGACCCAACTGTGGAATTTGGTTCTTTATTTGAAGAAATACCCAAGTCCATCTGACTTAAAGGGAGCGCGACTTCTCCGAGAAATCAACCTCACCTTTGGTGCAGACTTGGCGGCATCAGCTTTGACCATAAAAGAAATAATAGATGCGCGTGGGTTTCTTGACCACTGGGGTCAATACCCTTTCCAAGAGAAGAAAGATGGGACATATTCTGTTCCTCCTACAGTTCGAGATCGCCAGACTTGGGACGAAATCCACGGACAAGATAAGACCGCCTGGGTAACGCCTTTGAATTTTTTGAAGGGGGGCTATGATTGCTTTATAAAATTTCTGGAGAACTCGGACACCGAACTGTATCGAGCTTTTTCCGATTCCCATAAAAGATTTTTTTCATTCCTTAGAGACGACCCTTGTGCTCTTAGCGATGACGATTTCTCTGTGGAGACATTTACCTATATAAGTTCATCATCGGCTACTGCCAGCGGTGATGGATTGCCGCCAAGGTAAGGGCAGAAGGCGGGTTATGCTTCCATTATGGCTACCATTCGATGCCACTATGTTCCTCAATTTTATTTGAATTATTTTTTATCCACAGATTCTAACCTGCTTTGGGTCTACGATAAAAAGGACGCTTCTCGCAGACCGCAATCACCTCAAAATACGACGGTCATTGGTGACTATTATTTATCAGACAAAGATGACGAGGGGAAAAAGGATAAAAGATTCGAGGAATTTCTTTCGGTAATAGAAGGCTGTGCCAAGTCCATTCTTGACGAATGGATTAAAACGCCAGCTCGGTGGAATGAGGATGACAAACCTGTTATAGCAATGTTTTTGGCTTTTTCTCATTGCCGGGTTCCTAGGGCAGTACAAATCGTAAAGGAAATTACTTTAGCAATGACTGATCACATCTTTGATGAGTGGAAAGAGCTTTCGAAAAATCCTATCAAGCTCAAACAACATTATCACGCTTATTGCCAATACAAAGGAGATCGATTCAATATGACCCTTGAGGAATTTGCTGAAATGATGGCGGATCCGTTAAAACATGCTACGGTGGAAGCAAACGAAAAGCATGCTCTTGGAGAAAGTTTCATGCTTGCACAAATGATCCATGAACAATTAATGGATATGAACTGGCGCCTTTGCAGCGTAAAAAGAGAGCACTTCTTTGTCACGTGCGATGCCCCGGTAAACATTCTTGTACCTGTCGCAAAAAATAAAGTAATTTTTGGATCCGGTTTCGCGCTTCCAAGAGCGGAAGTGTCTTTTCCCATTTCGCCAAGGCTTTGTTTGCGGGCAACGCGGAAACCTATGACGCGATTTGAATATGTAAATGGTGATTTTGTAGATGAAATAAATAAAAGATCAATTTTTATGGCGGAACGATTTGTAGTATCTCCTTTCAAAAGTAATAGGATTGGCAAAATGGTCGCAGAGCATTCTAAGAGTTACAGCCAACCAAAAGTGAATCGAGAAATTTTTAAGGAACGATTCAAGAAAAGTTTACAGAGTTGAACCTAAAAAATTTCATAAAAAATGGGGTAGATTCCCGAACGCGTATAGTGACTAGCGATCTGGCGTGGCGCGGGGGTGGGGGTGGTGGTCTACCCCCCTTTTTGACAGGTTCTAAAGGAATGGCGCGAAACGAGGTTCGGGCTTAAAATTTCCTCAAATCAGGACGGTCGAGGGCGAAAAAAGGACGGAATTACCTACGCGGCGACCATGCAAGCGTTTCTAAAGAGGCTCAGCCATCGACCCCCCCATTCCTTTTGTTTCGAACCCATCAGTTTCGCAAGCTCGTCAAAGGGTTTGCGGAACTGATATGTCAGGGTTCCGTCGCCGAGCCGGGCCTCGGTCAGAATCACTTTAAGAAGCTCTCCCTTGAGGATTTTTTCTTCGTAGGAATCGCCTTTTAACGCCTGCCAGTAAGCGTTTATCTTCTGGGCGTATTTGAGGAAGAGAACGCCCCGGTCATAA